>CANDJC010000059.1 GCA_947384955.1 uncultured Eubacterium sp.
GCTTCGGCTTCGCCGCCTGGTTATCGGGCAGAATGCCAAGGGCTTCTAAACATTCTTCCGATGCCGCAGGAAGACCGGACAAATCCCCTCTCCCGGCTGGTTATTGGGGAGCTTTACGTGGAAATTTTGGACATTTATGGCTGAAATTTTGTCTGTGGCGGTCTGAGGTGTCTGGATTTATTAAGATGCTGGGTTTTGTTGTTTTTTGAATGAATGCCGGGTGCTTTCTAAATATTTCTTTAGTGTCATAATCAGCCAGATGTACTTTGCAGTTATCTGGCTGATTTTCGTAAATCTTCCATTAAATAACTGTAAACGCGGTAATACATTCTGGAAAAATATCAGCACTGTTTAGAATATTTCATGTAACTTTTTTCGATAACCAGCCGGGAGAGGGGATTTGCATGGTCTTCCTGCGGCATCGGAAGAATGTTTAGAAACCCTTGGCATTCTGCCCGACAACCAGGCGGCGAAGCCGAAGCAGCACCTTTAGCTGCTGGCTGGAGGCCAGGGCGAACTAGGTGCTGCGACCGTCCGGGGCCACAGCCTGGAAGCAGAATGCCTAGGGTTTCTTAACATTCTGGAGCAGCCGCAGGAAGACCATGCAAATCCCCTCTCCCGGCGTCCGTGCAGCCACAAAATACATTCCCCGCTCTCCTGTTTTCTGCAACCATCATTCCATATTCATCTTGACTATCCCCGGTATTTGGTTTAGTATAAATAAGGCATTACTTTGTCTTTATGAACTGGGAAAATATGGATTGGGAGGGGATTTGATGAGTCCGGTCAGGAAATGCCGTGTTTTGCAGTATTTTCAATATAGATTTAAGAGGGTGCTGTCAGCCGGAGTAATGATATCGATGTTTCTGGCACTGCTTTTTTCTGTTCCAGCTGCTGCACAGGAAGAAAATCAGGATAGAGAGCAGAGTTTAACAGGCCAGGAGGACGGCCAGGGGCCTGCGTCAGACAGCGGGCAGGAAGAGGATTTGCCTGATGATGCAGAGCCGCAGGTACTGGAAATAAGTGTGACGCTTAAGGGCGGCAGATATGCCAGGATTAAGTGGCAGGGTGCGGAAGCTGAATTGTATGAGGTACAGCGTGCGGATAAGGAGGATGGTACTTATAAGACTGCGGCATCTTTCGGGAAGGATGATGGCAGAAAATATATAGATGAGGATGTAAAAAGGGGCAGATGGTATTATTACCGGGTGAGAGCTTTACTGGCGGATGATACATATATTTATAGTGAACCGGCAGGATTTGCATGTCCTTTAGATAAAGTAACGGGCGTGAAGCTGCAGAGATATTCTTCGTCTTCGGTCAAAGTGTCGTGGAAGGAAGACAGCGGGGCGCAGTATTACAGGATTTACTGCTCGAAGAAGAAAGGGAAGTATGAATATGCCGGGATTACGAAGAAGAACTGGTTCCGGGTAAAGAAACTGGATATCGGGCAGAAATATTATTTTTATGTTCAGGCATGCGCGAAGAAGGCTGAATCCGGGCTGGACAGCGCGATGTCGAAAGCGGCTGCGGTGCAGACTGAGCCTTATGAGCGCACTACGATATTTGCGGGCGATTCGATTACGATGGGGCTGACGGCTTACCGTGCACTGGATGCCATGGCGATTGGCGGAGTGAAGCATGTGGTGGCTGATATCGGGCTGAATACGACGACTTTCCGGACAAGGAGGGTATTTAACGGAAAATCGGGATTAGACCAGGTGATTTCCTGCAGGCCTTACCGGGTGTATCTGATGCTGGGCATGAATGAGATTCATTACCGCAGCAGCAAAGATGTGGCGGCGGGCTATCAGGAAATCGTACAGGCTGTCAAAGCCGGGACGCCGGGTACGGATATCGTCCTTCTGGCAGTATCTCCGGTTACAAAGGAGGCGTGTCTTGGAAGGTCCGGATTTGCGCAGATACCGGATTTGAATAAACGAATCAAAGCAATGGCTGAAAACCTGAATGTAAGGTATTATGATTACACGGCATTTTTAAAAGATTCTGACGGGTGTCTGAAAACCAGCCTGGCTTCTTCGGACGGGGTACACTGGACGAGTGCGGCATATCATACTTTTGCAGATATAATGGGGGAGTATGATTTGTCACTTGATTAACGAAGGAGCGGTTTTTGATGAATTTTATGTAAAATGCAGTGAGCGGAGGAGTGAATTATGAAAGCATTAGAGACAGGTTTAACGGAATCGAAAAAACAGAAAGGGATACAGGCTGCAGCGTGGATACTTGCATGGATCATGGCCTTTGGCATGCTTTTGCAGGCGCCGCTTTTTGTAAATGCGGCTGTGAACTGTAAATCTCTGTGTCAGGCGGCGCTGAAGGAAACCGGAGGGGAGAGCAGGCTGAAGTACCAGTCTAAAAAAGCAGAAGATTTTGGAGGCTTTTCTGCTTCGGACCGTGAAAAAGTCTCATCTATCATGTATGTCTGTGATGAGAAGGAAGCTTACAGCCTGTGTGTCGCGAAAGCATCCAGCAGTTCTGGTGCGGCTGATTTATTGAAGAGTCTGAAATCTTATAAATCCAGTAACAGCAGCAGTGATTATCTGAGTGATTATTCGAAAGAGGAGCAGAAGGTGTTTAAAAATGCACTTTGCGGACGGAAAGGAAAGTATGTCTGGTATATTGCAATGTCTTCGAAGAAGTCAGAAAACAAAAAGGGGCAGACAGCGCTGAAAGAAAAGCTGTCATGAGAACGAATTGATTAACAGAGGGTAAAAAATGGTTTTCAGCAGTTTATTATTTCTATTCCGCTTTCTTCCGCTGGCGCTGCTCGCATATTATGCAGCGCCGCGGAAATGGCGGAATTTGATTTTGTTTCTGTTCAGCCTTGTATTTTATGCCTGGGGAGAGCCGGTTTATGTGGTACTGATTCTTTTTTCTACGCTGACTGATTATACGGCTGGACGGATGGTTTCTTATTTTAACGGACAGGGGAATCGCAAGTATGCCCGGATGGCGGTGTTTTTTTCGGTATGCGTGAATCTGGCGCTGCTTGGTTTTTTTAAATATGCTGATTTTTTTCTGCAGACTGTCAGCAGTATTTTTTCTATTGATATTCCGGCTCTGGAGCTGGCGCTGCCAATCGGCATTTCTTTTTATACATTTCAGACAATGTCCTATACGATTGACGTATATCGGGGCGATGCAAAGGTTCAGAAAAATTTTATTGCATTCGGCGCATATGTGGCACTGTTTCCACAGCTGATTGCAGGCCCGATTATTCGGTATAAAACGGTGGCGGAGCAGATGGACTGCCGCAGGGAAACTGTCGATTTATTTTTCAGGGGAATCATTCGTTTTACGGCAGGGCTTGGAAAGAAAGTGCTTCTGGCAAATCAGACGGGCATGCTCTGGAGCCAGATTGCGGCTTACAGCGCGGATAATCTGACTACGGCTGCTGCATGGACTGGTATCATAGCATTTACATTTCAGATTTATTTTGATTTTTCAGGGTATTCGGATATGGCAATCGGCCTTGGATATCTGTTTGGGTTTTCGTTTACAGAGAATTTTGACTATCCGTATGAGTCGAAAAGCATCACAGAATTCTGGCGCAGATGGCATATCTCTCTTGGTACGTGGTTTAAGGAATATGTATACATACCGCTGGGAGGCAACCGGAAAGGGATGGCAAGACAGATGTGCAATATCGGCATTGTCTGGCTTCTGACAGGGCTCTGGCACGGGGCGTACTGGAATTTCGTGCTTTGGGGCGTGTATTACGGTATTCTGCTTGTTTTGGAAAAATTTGTATGGGGGCGGGTCTTAAAGCGGCTTCCGGCATGGGTCAGCCATGTTTATACAATGCTGATTGTGATGATTGGATGGAGCCTGTTTTCCTGGCAGGATATGAGGGATAGTGCAGCTTATATGCATGCGCTGTTTTTCCATGCCAGAGCGGGAATCGCTGACCGGCAGGCGGTTTATCTTTTACTGTCGAATGCGCTCCTTTTTCTGATAGCGGCGGCGGGGTCGGTTTCTTTGTGTAAAAGAACCGCTGTCAGATACTTAGGAAACGGGGATGAGGTGTTAAGCGGACAGAATGGCGGGTTAAAGAAACGGGGATTTGGAAAGGGGAGCTGGAGAATTCGAAATGATGCGGCTGGTATTGTTTTTATGACAGCTGTACTGGCGGCTTCGCTGGCGATGCTGGTTAATTCGTCGTATAATCCGTTTTTATATTTCAGGTTTTAAGCGGCTGGAAACAGTTTAGGCAGGGGAGTGACAGATTCAAATGAGAATAGCAGATTTCAATTGAGAACGGGGGCAGAAGATGTGTATAAAATAAAGACAGCGGGGATTGTTCTGTTTTGTACGGTTCTTGCTGCAGGATTTTTCAGTTCTATTGTACTTCCGCAGAAAGAGTATTCGGATACAGAAAACCGTCAGCTGCAGACAAAGCCGGAATTTTCTATGACAGATATATGGAGCGGGGATTATCAGGAGCGGTATGAAACTTATTTAAATGACCAGATGATTTTCCGGGACCAGTGGGTGAATCTGGCGGTTTCTATGGAACGTATGATTGGAAAACGGGATGTGAACGGCGTCTATATCGGGAAAGACGGGTATCTGCTGGAAAAATATGAAGAATCGGATTTTGACAGCGTTCAGACGGAGGAAAATACGGACTGTCTTTCGCAGTTTTTGAATGAAGCTGTAAAACGCTTTGGAATAGAGAATGTATCCTGTCTGATGATTCCGTCAAAGGCAGGGGCTATGCCTGAGAAGCTTCCTTCGTTTGCGGAAGGTTCGGTTTTTGCTGCTGAGGAGGCAGTGGATATGCTGAAACAGAAGCTGGATACACCGGAAATTGTGCTGGATGTGAAAAATATTCTGAAGGCACATCAGGATGAGTATATTTATTTTCGCACAGACCATCACTGGACAGCTCTGGGGGCATATTATGCTTACGCTGCATGGGCGGAAATGCTGGGGCGTGCGGCGGATAAGAAAGAGGCATACCGCATCGAGACTGTTTTTCAGGATTTTTATGGAACGACTTATAATAAAGTACATGTAAAGGTTCCAAAAGACAGCGTAGAAGTATTTTACAGTCCCAGACAGGACCCTGTCAGCATTGTGTTTGATGACGGGGATAACGCGGCAGATTCGTTTTATTTTAAAGAAGCAGCAATGGAAGGATTTAACCGCTATCAGTTATTTCTTTCTAAAAATACGGCTAAAATAGAAATCAGGACGAAAGCACAGACGGGCAGAAGCCTTCTGATTATCAAGGATTCGTTTGCAAACTGCTTTGTACCGTTTCTGGCCGGGGATTTTGATACGATTGTAATGGCGGATTTAAGGTATGGGAAGGGAAGCGTTTCTGATATTCTGGAGGAATATGATGATATTACGGATGTAATGGTTATGTATAATACAGAAAAGTTTATGCAGGATACGAATCTTCATGCCTTAGATATAAAATCGGAATCTATGGAAGAATTTAATATGGATGATTTTTTTGATTAGAGCGGCATTCTGCTGCTTTGTCCAGGCGCTGGAAGGAAAATTTTTACTTCCAGTGTCTTATTTCTAGTTTTAGTATTATCTGGTGAAATCACTAAAAAAATCTCAAAAATTTGTCAGATATTGTCATACATGATAATTCATATCTTAAAAATTTCAATGTTAAGCAAAAAATATTCTATGTTTTATCCAAAAAATATTAGTTATACTGTCAATATCAACAAGGGGCGCGCGTAAAGCGTGATATATGGAAAGGAGAAAAATATGAAGAAAAAATTTGTTTCAATGACAATGGCGGTGTTAATGGGTCTTTCGCTTGCAGCATGCGGCTCAGGGGATGATAAGCCGGCTACAGATAATAAAGACGCAGCAGAGGAAAATAATGCAGAAGAAAGCAAAACAGACGAGGGCGGTTCTGAAGAAAGCAAGACAGATGAAGGCTCATCGGATGAAGGCGCATCAGGAGATGCTGCAAATAAGGACAAGCCTTTAGTATGGTTTAACCGTCAGCCATCCAACAGCTCTACCGGAGAACTTGATATGGCAGCACTTTCTTTCAATGAGGATACATATTATGTAGGATTTGACGCAAATCAGGGTGCTGAGCTTCAGGGAACGATGGTAAAGGACTATATCGAAGCAAATATTGACACGATTGACCGCAACGGCGACGGTGTGATTGGATATGTACTTGCAATCGGCGATATCGGACACAATGATTCTATTGCACGTACAAGAGGTATCCGTAAAGCGCTCGGCACAGGCGTTGAAAAAGACGGAGATATTAACAGCGACCCGGTTGGTACAAATACTGACGGCAAGCAGGCAGCAGTTCAGGACGGCTCTATCGAGGTAAACGGAAAGAAATATGTTGTACGCGAGCTGGCTTCACAGGAAATGAAGAACTCTGCAGGAGCTACATGGGATGCGGCTACAGCAGGAAATGCAATCGGCACATGGTCATCTTCTTTTGGTGATGAAATTGATATCATTGCATCGAATAATGACGGCATGGGCATGTCTATGTTTAATGCATGGTCAAAAGATAATAATGTTCCGACATTCGGCTATGATGCAAACAGTGACGCAGTAGCTGCAATTGCAGAAGGCTACGGCGGAACCATCAGCCAGCATGCAGACGTACAGGCATATCTGACACTCCGTGTTCTGCGTAATGCTCTTGACGGCGCTGATATTGATACTGGTATCGGTACAGCAGACGACGCTGGCAACACATTATCGGATGATGTATATGTATACAATGCAGACGAGCGTTCTTACTATGCATTAAACGTTGCAGTAACAGCTGACAACTATCAGGACTTTACAGATTCTACAAAGATTTATGAACCGGTATCCAAACAGCTTGACGAAAGCGCACATCCTTCTAAGAAAGTATGGCTGAACATTTACAATGCTTCTGATAACTTCTTAAGTTCCACATATCAGCCGCTTCTTCAGAATTACGATGACATTCTGAATCTGGATGTTGATTATATCGGCGGTGACGGACAGACAGAATCGAATATTACAAACCGTCTTGGAAATCCGGCACAGTATGATGCATTTGCAATTAATATGGTTAAGACAGATAACGCAGCTTCTTATACAGCTTTACTGAATCAGTAATTACAGGATGAGAAGCACAAGAGCTTCCCAGAATGATTGGAATAAGGACAGACAGGCAGATGGGGAGATGTAATGCTCCCTGGAGCGTGTTTGAAAATTGCAGGAATGGATTTTCAAACACGCTCTAATATTTTAGAACACAGATACGGAATATAGGCTGCAGTTCGTGTTTTGGTTTACTGCGGCTATATCCCGGCATGCATATACAGGAGTAAAAAAATGGCAGATAAGAAAGATGATATCGTCTTATCGATACGCGGCATGAGCAAGTCCTTTGGCCGGAACAGGGTTTTGGACCATATTAACCTGGATGTGAAACGCGGTACGGTTATGGGGCTTATGGGAGAAAATGGCGCTGGCAAATCAACCATGATGAAGTGTCTGTTCGGTACGTATCAGAAAGACGAAGGAAATATTACACTTGATGGTAAGGAAGTGAGTTTTTCCGGACCGAAGGATGCCCTTGAAAACGGCATTGCCATGGTTCACCAGGAGCTGAACCAGTGTCTGGAGAGAAATGTAATTGATAACCTGTTCCTCGGGCGTTACCCGGTGAATTCAATGGGCATCGTGGATGAGGGCAGAATGAAAAAAGAAGCTTCTGAGCTGTTTCGAAAACTGGGCATGACAGTAAACCTGACACAGCCGATGCGGAATATGTCCGTATCACAGAGGCAGATGTGTGAGATTGCAAAAGCGATTTCTTATAATTCAAAAGTCATTGTTCTTGACGAGCCGACATCTTCACTGACCGTACAGGAAGTTACGAAGCTTTTTGAGATGATGCGGATGTTAAAGGAACAGGGAATTGCCCTGATTTATATTTCTCATAAAATGGATGAGATATTTGAAATCTGCGATGAAATATCCGTGCTTCGTGACGGCAATCTGGTTATGACTAAGAGCAGCCAGGATACAAATATGAATGAACTGATTGCAGCAATGGTCGGCCGTTCTCTGGAAAACCGGTTTCCTCCGGTTGATAATGAGCCAAAGGATGTTATTTTGTCCGTTCAGAATTTATCCACAAAGTTTGAACCTCATTTACAGGATATATCTTTTGACGTAAGGGAAGGAGAAATTTTCGGGCTGTACGGTCTGGTTGGGGCAGGACGTACAGAATTAATGGAAACAATCTTCGGTGTGCGTACCAGGGCTGCGGGGCGTGTATATTTTAACGGCCGCCTGATGAATTTTAACAGTGCTAGGGAAGCTATGGACCATGGATTTGCAATGATTACAGAAGAGCGTAAGGCAAACGGCCTTTTTTTGAAGGGCGACCTTACCTTTAATACGACCATTGCCAATCTGGACCAGTATAAGTCAGGAATCGCGCTCTCTGATTCCAAAATGGTAAAAGCTACAGCAAAAGAAATTAAAATCATGCATACGAAGTGTATGGGACCGGAAGATATGATTTCAAGTCTTTCAGGCGGCAATCAGCAGAAAGTCATTATGGGGAAATGGTTAGAGCGGAGCCCGCAGGTATTTATGATGGACGAACCGACAAGAGGAATTGATGTCGGAGCGAAATATGAAATCTATGAACTGATTATCAGCATGGCAAAACAGGGCAAGACAATTATTGTTGTTTCCTCTGAAATGCCTGAGATATTAGGAATTACAAATCGCATCGGGGTAATGTCAAACGGACATCTTTCTGGAATTGTAGATACGAAAAAGACCAATCAGGAAGAACTGTTAAGACTGAGTGCGAAATATCTATAACGAGGGAGATGAATGGATATGGCTAATGGAAACAGTGCAATTCTTACGGCTGAACAGGAAATGAAGCTGCGCCAGCCGATTGAGGATTATGTCGGAAAGATTCAGGGAAAAATTGACGGTCTTCGCGCAGACGGGACAGATAAGGTTCTCTCTCTTCAAAATCAGATGGACAGAGTAAAAAAAGACCGTTCTCTGACCAGCCAGGAGAAAGAAGCAGAAACAGCAAAACTCCGTGCCGGGCTGGATAAAGCAAAATCAGTGGAAGCACAGAATAAAGATGAAATAGCAAAACTGATTTCAGATGCAGAAGCATATCTGACGGCACATTTTGACAAAGAATATTATCAGCCTGTAAAAGAAAGCTGCGAGAAGGAAAAAGCTGCCGCAAAAGAAAAATACCAGAGAAAAATTTCACAGCTCGGACAGGAGCATCAGGCATCTTTAGCAAAGCTTACCGACCATCAGGAAATAAAAGATGAAAAATATGTTTATAAAAACCGCCTGTTCGATGCGAAAATGGAGCTGGAAAAAGATTTGCAGCAGATTAAAGACAGGAAGCATGCGGCTTATACATATAAATTCCATTTGATAGACCTGCTCCGTATGTCGAAGTTTACCTTTATGGAAACAAGAATTCAGAAGTGGGAAAACTATAAATATACGTTCAATAAAAAGACATTTTTGCTTCAGAATGGCCTGTATATTGCAATTATCCTGATTTTTATAGCTTTATGTATTATAACGCCGATTGTAAAGAATACGCCGCTGCTTACCTACAGCAATGTTTTGAATATTCTCCAGCAGGCTTCTCCGAGAATGTTCTTAGCGCTTGGCGTTGCAGGATTAATTCTGCTGACAGGTACCGACCTTTCCATTGGACGTATGGTCGGCATGGGCATGACAACCGCAACGATTATTATGCATCAGGGAGTAAATACGGGTTCTGTTTTCGGTCATGTATTTGATTTTACAGGACTTCCGGTAGGTGTAAGAGTTATTTTTGCACTTTTGGCATGTATCTTTTTATGTACGTTTTTTACAGCGATTGCAGGCTTCTTTACTGCTAAATTTAAAATGCATCCGTTTATTTCCACAATGGCAAACATGCTTGTTATATTCGGTCTGGTAACTTATGCTACCAAGGGTGTGTCATTCGGCGCTATCGAACAGTCGATTCCTGGCATGATTATACCGAAAATCAACGGTTTCCCGACCATTATTCTCTGGGCGGCAGCAGCTATTGCAATTGTATGGTTTATCTGGAATAAAACAACATTCGGCAAGAATCTGTATGCTGTCGGCGGAAATCCGGAAGCAGCAGCTGTATCCGGTATTTCGGTATTCCGCGTAACGGTGGGCGCTTTTGTACTGGCTGGTATTCTTTATGGCTTCGGTTCCTGGCTGGAATGTGCCAGAATGTTTGGTTCCGGTTCCGCAGCTTACGGGCAGGGCTGGGAAATGGACGCAATCGCAGCTTGCGTAGTGGGCGGTGTGTCATTTACAGGCGGTATCGGGAAGATTTCAGGTGTGGTAGTCGGGGTGTTTATTTTTACGGCACTTACTTATTCGCTTACGATTCTTGGGATTGATACGAATCTGCAGTTTGTATTTTCGGGGATTATTATACTTGTGGCTGTTACACTTGACTGTCTGAAGTATGTACAGAAGAAGTAATTTTTAATTTATATGGCCCAAAATGCCTGCGAATCCTTTGTGAATGGGGGGACGCGGGTGTTTTGGGTGGAGTTTTGAGATTTTTTGGCTTCGCGGACGCCGGGCGGAGGGGAGATGCTCTGGTTTCCTGTGACGGCTCCGGAATGTTAAGAATCCCTAAGTATTCTGCATTTACGCAGTGGCTGCGGACGGTCGCGGCACCTAGTTCGCCCTGGCCTCCAGCCAGCAGCTAAAGGTGCCGCTTCGGCTTCGCCGCCTGGTTATTGGAGCAGAATACTAAGGGATTCTAAACATTCCTCCAATGTCACAGGAAACCAGAGCATCTCCCCTCCGCCCGGCTGGTTTTCTAAAAGTTTAGTTTAATTGTGTGTATGTCGCGGGAATTTTTGAAAAAAGAATTTCAAATATTAAGTCTGGCTGGTCTTGTAAAAAAATTCAAACATTAAGTCCGGCTGGTTTTGTAAAAAGATTGCAGAATCAAGTCCGGCTGGTTTTGTAAAAAGATTGCAGAATTAAGTCTGGCTGGTTTTGTAAAAAGATTGCAGAATCAAGTCTGGCTGGTTTTGTAAAAAATTGCAACATACATACTGGCTGGTTTTTTGAAAAATTAATTTCAGCTAGTATGTCTTTAGGTTTGAATATTTTGGATTAGAATGTAATGATTTTCTATTACAAAATTCGAGATGGAGATTATTTATTCTGCATCATCTTCTTTATAATATTCAACAACGTCAGATATCGAACAGTCAGGAATGCCGCAAAGTCTGTTTATTGTGTACAGACTGCAAATCTTGTTATGTTTTATTTTGGAGAGAGCTGAGCTTGAAATTTCATAATATTCCGTCAGCATATACTGTCTTATATGTCTTTCTTCCAGCATTTTCCAGAACAGGTCATATCTTATCAAACTCAGCCGAACGGCTGCATCTATTTCAAAAAAGTGTATCCTATGTCAAAATCAGCCGGGTGGCGGGAAGATGTACTGGCTTCCTGTGACATCGGAGGAATGTTTAGAATTCCTTAGTATTCTGCTCCAATAACCAGGCGGCGAAGCCGAAGCGGCACCTTTAGCTGCTGGCTGGAGGCCAGGGCGAACTAGGTGCCGCGACCGTCCGGGGCCACAGCGTAAATGCAGAATACTTAGGGATTCTTAACATTCCGGAGCCGTCACAGGAAGCCAGTACATCTTCCCGCCACCCGGCGTCCGCGAAGCCACAACCCCCCTCCCAATATTTACAACCTCCCCCTCCTTTGTTATAATAATACCGCACAGAAATACACTGAAATATTGGAGAACAATCACATGGACAACTATACAATCCTTTTAGCAGATGATGAAGAAGAGGTCATACAGGCCATCATGAAAAAAATCAGCTGGGAAAGCCTAGGTTTTTCTGTAATCGGATATGCCGGTAACGGAGTAAAAGCCCTGGAAATGGTAGAGGAATTTCAGCCTGATGTAGTTATGACAGACATTAAAATGCCATATATGGACGGCATGGAGCTGGCGAATCGAATCAAGGCAGGATTTCCCGCAACCAAAATACTGCTGTTTACCGGATTTGATGAATTTGAATATGCGAAAGAAGCCGTTCATCTGGAAGTAGAGGAATACATTTTAAAGCCGGTCAATTCTGCAGAGCTGACGAAGGTGTTTACACAGCTGAAAATAAAGCTGGACCAGGAAATCAGTGAAAAGCGCAATGTAAAGACGCTGCAGAAGTATTATATGGAGTCACTGGCTCTTTTACAGGCGGATTTTTATTCGGCGTTAATTGAAGGAAGGCTGGCGGAGGATGAGATTCCGAAATATCTGTCTGATTATCAGATTGAATTTACAGGGCCGTATTACAGCTGCCTTGTAATACATACTTCTTCCAGTCAGATGCCGGAAGAAATGAATCTGATGCTTTTGTCCACATCGGTCCAGAAACAGGCAAACGAGCACCTGGCAGAGAAATGGAAGGCAAAATGCTTTTCATACCTGGGGAATACGATTTTAATCGCGCAGCTGAAAAATGAAAGTGAAATTTCAGAATTAACGGATGAATGTGACAGATTCTGCAGATATGCCCGTCGTATGATAGGAGCTGTTGTTACAGCGGGCATTGGTTCGGTCTGCGGGGATATTTTCGGTCTGGCACAGTCTTACAGCAGTGCAAGGGAGGCTGTGTCGTACCGTGTTATTTACGGGGCTTCGAGGGCAATTAACATGAAAGAGATTGTACCCCGGAAAATGTACAGGCCCGGTTCGGAGAATGATATGGAGCTGTCTAATTTGTTTAAAATGATACGTCTTGGTTCTGAAGAAGATGTGGTGGAAGCAGTGGATAAGTATCTGAATTATACATCGTTTCCCAAAAAGTCTCTGCAGCAGCATCATATTGATGTCATGGAATTAATTATTGCATTGTACAGGTTTTCTATGAATCAGGATATAGAGCTGGAGGATTTTTCGGGAGATATACGAAAGCTTTACAGCGGCCTGCTTGATTTGGAGCCGGATGCACTGCGCAGATGGCTGGCTGACAGCAGTCTGTCTTTTCATGAAAAATTAATCAGCGCGAGGAACAAGTCAACCAGATCCTTTGTATCGAAGGCGGAAGAGTATGTGCAGCAGAATTATGCAGACGAAGGGCTTTCGCTGGACAGCATCTGCGAGGTTTTAGGGGTATCGAATTCTTATTTTTCTACAATATTTAAGAAAGAGACGGGGAGCTCCTTTATCAGTTATCTGACGGATTACCGTATGGACCGGGCTTCGTGTCTTCTGATTGAAACAAATGAAAAAAGTTATATGATAGCTAAGAAAGTCGGCTATACGGACCCAAATTATTTTAGCTATGTATTTAAAAGAAGGTTTGGCGTTTCGCCTTCCAAATACAGAACGGAGCATGCAGGATGAAAAGAAAGGAGCGGCCGCCAAGAAGGATGCAGTCAGCGGTTATGGCAGCATTTTCTCTGATATCGCTTTCGATTATGCTGATTTTTGGAAGTGTTATGTATCTTCGTTTTTCAGCTTCTTCCCGCGGGGAAATGATACAAAGCACAAAGAAGCTGATGGAGCAGACCGGAGAAAGCATGGAAGATTATCTGATTAGCATGCGGCAGATATCAGATGCAGTTTATTACAATGTCATTAAAGAGAATGATTTTTCAGATAAAGACAACCGTATTCAAAAGGGGATGAACCTTTTGTATGAAGCAAACAGAAGCAGTCTTCGAAGTATTGCCGTATACAATAATTACGGCAGCCTGACGGCAGCGGAACCGGTGGCGCTGCAGAAAGAGGACCCGGATATTACCAGGCAGGAATGGTATATAAAGGCTGTGGATGAAATGGAAAATATGCATTTTTCGACTCCTCATATTCAGAATCTGTTTGACGATGCGGCCCGGCGCTATTACTGGGTGATTTCATTAAGCCGGGTGGTGGAGCTTACAGACCATGGAGTTTCCCAGCCCGGAGTCTTGCTTGTTGATATGGATTATTCCAGTATATCCAGAATGATGAAGAAAATAAATACGGCAAACAACGGGCAGTATTATTATCTGTGTGACAGTGACGGCAAAATTATTTATCATTCGCGCCAGATACAGATAAGCAATGGTATTTTTGATGAAAACAGTGTGCAGGCAGCGGCATATAAAGACGGCGTTTATGAAGAAACATTTCATGGAGAACGCCGGAAGGTGCTGGTCAATACAATCAGTTATACAGGCTGGAAGCTGGTGGGGATTATACCGTATTCTGCGTTTACACATGGCATGTTCAATATACGTTATTTTATAGTCATGTTTATACTTTTAATGGCGATGATGCTGGCAGTGGTGAACCGGATGATTTCCGTCAGAATTTCCAGTCCGATTTTAAAGCTGAATGATTCGGTAAGGGAGTATGAAGCCGGGGAAAAGCCGGAAATTTATATTGGCGGCTCTTTGGAAATCAGGCATCTTGGCTGTTCGATACAGCGCTCCTATGAACAGATTGATTCCCTGATGCATAAAATCGTGCTGGAACAGAATGAAAGAAGGAAAAGTGAGCTGGATGCGCTGCAGAGCCAGATTAATCCGCACTTTTTATACAATACGCTGGATTCTATTACATGGATGGTGGAAGACGGACGGAATGATGAGGCCGTATTTATGATATCGGAGCTTGCGAGGCTTTTTCGAATCAGCCTTTCGAAAGGGCGCACAGTAATCAGTATTAAAGATGAATTGCAGCATGCCAGAAGTTATATGAACATTCAGAAAATACGGTATAAAAACAGGTTTTCGATTACATTTGATGCAGAGCCGTCTTTGGAATCCTGCTGTATTGTGAAGCTTGTTTTGCAGCCAGTCCTGGAAAATGCCATTAATTACGGGGTCAGAGGCATGGATGACTGTGGGGAAATTAAAGTAACCGGAAGGCGGGCGGATGGAAATATCATTCTCTCGGTTGCGGATAATGGTGTCGGCATGTCGGAAGAAGAAGCGGCATTTTTGCTGACGGACAGCAGCCGGGTTCCGAAGCGCGGCTCGGGAGTCGGGCTTGTAAATGTCAATAACCGTATACAGATTCTTTTTGGCAGGGAATACGGGCTTAAAGTAGAAAGTGAGCCGGATGAAGGGACGACAGTTTCTATCTGTATTCCGGCGGTTCCTTATACGGATGAAAACAGAAGCATTTTAGAGAATGGCAATTATGTGGCGGGGAAGAAATAACAGGCTGGGAAAAATATGAAAAATAGCGGAAAATGGTTTATCATTGTAGAAGCGGCTCTGGCTTTCATGATTATCATAATGGCGGTTATGATGGTTCAGGAAAAAAACGAGGAAAATTTCCGGAAAGTATCTGTAATTGTCAGAAATTCAGACGATAATCAGTGGGCTGCATTTAAATACGGGCTGAAAATGGCGGCAGAAGAACAGAACATAGACCTGTATATTGTGAATACAGGAGAAACTCTGACAGCGGAAGAAGAAATCAGTATTATAAACCGTGAATTAGAGCATGGAACCAGGGCTGTCATTGTTCAGCCAGCTGCAGGAAATGATATGCAGGCAATGCTGAAAAAAATAGAAAAGAAGGTTCCGGTTCTGCTGGCAGAGCGTGCGGCATCAAAAGAAGACGGCGCGTCACAGCTGCCCCGGATAGGACCGGATGACTATGCGATGGGCGAAACTCTGGCAGAAGAACTGTTAAAGGACTATAATGGAAATATTGCAGGCAAGACGCTGGGGATTGTAACAGACAGCGTCCTGACTGATAGAAAAAAAGGTCTGGAGGACGGGCTGAAGGATACGGGTGTTAACATCAGCTGGTGTATTGCGGGCCCTCAGTCAGATATGGAGCGCCTGCTTATGGAACAGCCAAAGGCTGATTTTGTAGCAGCTCTTGATGACGTCAGCCTGACAGCGTCCGGTGAATGTGCGGCAGCCAATAATCTGCACAGCGCACTGGTCTATGGAATCGGCAATTCGATGGAAGCAGTTTATTATCTGGATACAGGAGCGGCCGAGTGTCTGATTGTACCGGATGATTTCAGCATGGGATACCAGAGTCTGACGGAAGCCGCAGAAAAAATCAGGAATCGTTTTTATAAAATGAAGAACAGGACAGTTTCTTATACTGTGCTTTGCGCAGAGGAGCTGTTTTCGGAAAAAAATCAGGAAATTTTGTTTACAATGAGCCAGTAGGAGCTGCAGCTGAAAAATGACTGACAGCTTGAGAATGGCTTGCAGGAGTGCATGATGGGAAAATATAGAATGAAAGCAGAAAAGACAGTCAAAAGCCTGGTTTTAGGCATTCTTATGTCGTGTTTATGCGCATGCGGTACGGCGCAGTCTGCAGAACCAGACAGAATACAGCTTGGAGCGGCATATTATAACCAGAATGACACATTTCTCAGCCAGCTGGATGAATGTCTCAAAGAAGAAATCAGCCGGCTGGAAAAGGATGGCTTTGAAGTTACCGTGACAACCCGTGATGCAGCAGGTTCGCAGCGTACACAGGATGATCAGGTAAAAGAACTGATTGAGGCAGGCTGTAATGTACTTTGTGTAAATCTGGCAGACCGGACAGACCCTTCAGAAATCATTGATGCTGCGAGGGAGCATAATGTGCCGATAATATTTTTTAACAGAGAGCCAGTTGCAGAAGATATGATGCAGTGGGAAAAACTGTATTATGTAGGAGCGGATGCAAAGCTTTCCGGGATACTGCAGGGAGAACTGGCAGCAGATGCGATACACGCAGACAGCAGGATTGACCGCAATAAGGATGGAATTATTCAGTATGTGGTTCTGGAAGGAGAACCCGGACACCAGGACGCAATTATCCGGACAGAAAGCGCAGTGGATACTTTGAAAAAGAAAGGAATACGGCTGGAAAAATTAAGCTGCGGCATTGCAAACTGGAACCGTTCTCAGGCACAGAACCGCATGATGCAGGCGATAGGCCAGCATCAGAATCAGATTGAACTCGTACTCGCAAATAATGACGATATGGCACTTGGCGCAATCGATGCCTATGAAAAACTGAATTATACGGAATCTGCGCTGCCTGTGTTTTTTGGGATTGACGGGACAGATGCCGGACTGCAGGCAGTAGCAGACGGAAAACTGGCCGCAACGGTTTATAATGATAAAGAAGGCCAGGCGCGGGCAATGGCGGCTCTGGCTGCAGCTCTTGTTTCCGGGGAAGGAATGGAGGAGATTGAATTTGTGAATGGGAGATATATTTATCTGCCCTATTATAAGGCTGATAAACATTATGCAGAAACTGGAAAATAAAAAAGATATTCCATTAGCATCTTAGGCAAAAAGATTATCGGATGCTTAATTTCCGATTCAAGAAAATCTTTGTCTCCCGTCAACAATATATCTATATTATATATAGCGCATCGCTTAAAACAGGAATGTCTTTTTTATCCCTAACCTCTCCTAATTTCAAATGAATCTTATCTAAAAACTCATTTTCAACATAATCGGAAATGTATATATCATGCCCTGTCAGCAATAATTGTCCTATCATCAAGCATTATTTTCATAAGGATAGTCTCCTTCTGCGAAACTCTGTTTCAAGTATAAACCATTCTTTAGAAAAAATAAGTTCATCTTCCATTGTCATTCCTTCTTTTTTGAATTTCTTTTTGTATTTATACTAATATTTTATCATAATTTTTGTATGGAATAAAAAATGTGATGAAGTGCCGGATGAAATGAATAATAAAATTACAAAAGATTTCATTACTTATAGAAAATAAAAAACAGCAGTTGGTTTTAAACTGCTGCTTTTTTAAATTATGATTCATAGCGAATCATAGTATTTATGATATATTGGCTTTTCTATATGTGTTACGGTTCTTTGCTGCCAGCCGGAATGCTTTTTCCATTGCCGGGGTAAGTTCGGGAGAATCTTCATCATATACAATCTCTTTCTTTGCAGCTTCTTCAATCTGCCTGATTTGCTCTTGTGTAGGCTTTTGGTTTCTATCTAAAGTAACTGTCCGTATCATAATAAATACTCCTAATCTTATTAAAATTCAACGCAGCATACTCTATTCACAAATTTGCTATTTTTCCAGATAATCGGTGGCTAAAACCAAAAGCTGTTCTGCCGTCTGAATCTGCTGTGCCGTTATTTGTTTTGAAGCAATATAAAATGTATCATAATCGCTTGCATGGCGGATTTCCTCTGCTGTTACAATTTTTCTGCCTAATTCTTTTGGAAAAATGCCTGTATGGATGTAATTTTTATTAAAATAGCCGATTGTGTCTTTATGACGCTTGAAAGCAATCCCCTCTTTTGCCAGTACAGCGCATATTGAATGGAAGATACTGTAATAAGCCCTGTTATTTGCAGCGCGGTATTGCTCAGATGCAAAGGTCAGATTTGCGGTATCTAAATCTTCTCTGGCAATTTGTAAGCGGTATCTGGCTATGTCCATTTGAGTGCCAGTATCGAAAGAATCAGGCTGTTTCATATAAAGTTACCCCCTCGCTCTGAATGTTCTGATAGAATGGATAGGCGGAAACCCAGTGCTGAAAGTGCTCTATGTTTTTGACAACTGGCATGATCCAGATATCATGTTTTACATTATATTGAAAGCCGATTTCTGAAAGTGAATCTAAATAAGAATCTAATTCTTCATTCGCTAAGTCGACCAGAATCATGATATCGATATCCGAATCTTCCGTATAATCCCCTCTGGCGTAAGAACCATAAAGAATTACACTTTTTAGATGGGAACCATATATATTTTGTATCTCTGCAAGGTATTGAGCTAATAGTGAATACATTGTTTTTGGCATAGACTTTCTCCTTTCATCTGCCGACAGGGTATATTTTTATCTTTATCCCGTTCTATTTTAATTTCAGTGTAAACCTCACCATTCATACATCTGTCATAAAAATATATTATGTGCAATTATTATATACCTTTTTATATTCTGATTCAAATGATAATAAAGCATAATGGCATGTAATTGCAATAAAGGCAGAAAAAAGTACACTTTTCTTCCACCAAAAAAGAGGACAGACACCGCATGTCCATCCTCTTTCTATTTAAAATTCCTTGATATATCCAATACATGTACGGGCAGCATCAATAAAATTAAACAAAACAGAAGCAACTATTTGTGTTGGAGATACTTGCAGATTGAAAGTTGAAGGAACAAGCAAAGCAGCGGTATGGAGTTCTTCTAATATAAAAATTGCAGTAGTAAATTCTAAAGGAAAAGTAACAGGAAAAAAAGCAGGCAGCGCAACAATTATAGCAAAGGTTGGAAATAAGATACTTAGATGTAAAATCAATGTTCGTATTTTAACTGTAAATAAATCTGAGTTAACAATTACTGACAATGGCAGCTTGATTGTTACATATAAAGGAAATGGTACTGTTGAATATAGTGTCGAAGAAACGGATATAATTTCATGCAACTGGGAGGAGGGGGACTGGATAGATGATACTACTGAATTGTATATTAAAGGAAAAAAGGGAGGAACAGCTTATATAACAATAACGAATACATATAATAATGAGAAGATAATTGTTAAGGTTGTTGTAGAAAAAGATTCAAATGACGATGACTTAAATAATAGTGATGATTATACAACCGAAGAAAATATTTATGATATTTTGAAAAAAACGATAGATATAAAATTAATCATACCGCATAATGGAACAAATAATCGATACGTAGAAATAGAATATGTTAATCGTTCGGGATATGTTATTGAGTTAAACGGATATACATTTAATAATGGCTATAGATGTTTATTGGATTGCGAGGGTAATCCTCGCCTATCTGGTCTGATAGATTTAATAATCGATATAATGATATGTATTTAGATAATAATTCTACAGGATGGACAATGATTAAGGTTAATGGAGAAAGTATCAAATTTACTTATGATAGAAATGGAACAGTAGAAGTAGGCTGTTAAAGAAAATTCATTAATAATGTATTCTTTACCGATTCTTTCAGTATTTGTAATGGTGATAGACTGCATTTTATCTATGCGGTAGTGCCGTAAATCATTTGATTTGCTGTCAAATGCGATTAGATAATAATTATCATCTGATAAAGATATTGCATACGGGCTTACTGCATATAGCTTTTCAGATTTTATAACAAGTTTCCGCTTTGTATTCCATTGCAGATATTGAAATGCTATCTGCTTATTATCAGTAATAGCAGAATAAATATAATCCAGATTTCTTAATACCTTATCATTCATGCTTTTGATTCTTTTGCTTAGCAGAATATTCCTGTTAAGAGATTTGGCATCAAAACTGCTGCCTAAAGATTTTACTTTGCTGATTAGGTCTTTAGACTTTTTTTCTGTCAAAAACTTGGATGCAGCAATAATGTGTCTTATCCGTTTTTTCCAAGAACAGCTTTTGCAGATATAACGGGATTAATTTTTTACTTTCAGATTTTTCTTTATTCATGTAATTTACCTCTGATGGAACAAGTTTGTTTTTCTTTTGTTTACTGTTATTCTGTTTTGTGTGGCTTGCCATACAAAATCAGAATAACAAAAGAATGTATAGTTAGGTACAGTATATCATTGACATGCAGAAAAAAATATAATTTTTTGAATGCTCTATATATAATATATAAGAAATGTCAAAAAAATATAAAGCTTATACAAAAATTAAAGCTTGTTCATAAATTGTTCCTATAGTTATGTATATTTCTCCGCATTTCTTTTTGACGGGTTTTATCAAAATTCTAAAACATCCAAATTGTAGGTTAGCAATCGTTTTCATTGCTCTGCCAACAGTAGACACACTACAATTTGTAAGTTCGCCTATTTGTTTATAGGTTACAATGTTATCAGGCACTTTAGATAAATCCAGTAATATGACAAAAATTTTTAAAAGATTTTCCCATGATACTTTATTTGCAGCAGTCCGTAGCTGATTATACCATGTTCTTTTTAACTTGTACTGGTATGTTTTTTCGGCTATATCGCTCAGTTTAATAGTGTAAATTTTCTTATCTTCTGATATAGTAATATAGTTATTATTTGCAAGATAGTTAAGGGCAGATTTTATTTTATTTTTGTTACTGGACGAATTTTGTATAGACAGGTTTTCACAAAAGATAGTCAATTCTCCTTTAAAAGTTCCTGTATCGTCAGCCAGTTCTGTGATGATTGCCAGAAGCTTAAAATGGTATTTTTCAAGCATAAACCATTCTTTAGAAAAAATAAGTTCATCTTCCATTGTCATTCCTTTACTTTTAAATTTCTTTTTGTATTTATACTAATATTTTATCATAATTTTTGTATGGAATAAAAAATGTGATAAAGTGCCGGATTGAATGAGTAATAGAATTACAAAAGATTTCATTACTATAGAAAATAGAAAGCAGCAGTTGGGTTTAAACTGCTGCTTTTTTAAATTATGATTCATAGCGCATCATAGTATCTATGATATATTGGCTTTTCTGTATGTGTTACGGTTTTTAGCTGCCAGCCGGAATGCTTTTTCCATTGCAGGGGTAAGTTCGGGAGAATCTTCATCATATACAATTTCTATTTTTGCAACTTTGGATATTTGTTGGATTTGCTTTTTTGTTAGTTTTTGTTTTTTATCTAAAATAGCTGTCTGTATCATAATTTATACCCTTTTCTTTTTTTGAGAATGCATGTTGTATTATGGAATTTTACTTCTAACCTGTTTACTGTTGTTTACAGAGATATTCCATAAGCATTCTTGGTGAAAAAATTAACGGATGTTTAATATTAGATTCTAAAAAATCCCTGTCACCTGTTAGTAATATATCTACATTATTATATATTGCGTCACTTAAAACAGGAATATCTTTTTTATCTCGTATTTCACCCAATACTTTATTTGTACTTGGGCAGTGTATAAAATCCATGTCATGATATATTTGCAGCAGTCGGGATTCTTTTTGTGGCCATTTCAAATGAAGTTTATCAGTAAATTCTTGATACACATAATCAGAAATGTATAAATCATGTCCCATAAGCAGCAGTTTTCCGATTAACTGTTTCGGCATACCGCCAAATACCAAAGATGAAATTAGTACATTTGTATCAATCATTATTTTCATATGGACAGTCTCTCTTTGCGGAAAGCTGCCATATCTTCTAGCATATCATCTTCGGAAAGCCAGCCCTTATCTTCTCCTATAACCTCTTGAAACTTATCCATTGCTGCTATTGTCTGTATAGCCCGTTCTTTTTTTCTGGTTGCAGACAATAAACGAATATATTCTATGATTATGTCGTAATCTTCATCATTCAATGTATTCAACATATCATTCAACAGAATTGCTTTTGGTGACATATAATTCCTCCCTTACAAATTAGGTTTATTAGTATTATATCAGATAACTTTGAATACGTATATAATATATCATTTTAAGAAAGTTTTAAATAGTATTATGCAAATATTTATAATAAGTGAATCATAATGCAGCAGTTAAGATGTACTTAATTGTATTATGACATTGAATTATATTGAATAATTGTGGATAGTTCAAAAAAGTTCTTCCAGAGTTGTTGTTAGTTAATAAAAAGAATCCCTTGCAAATACAGGCTTTCGGAGATAAAATAAAGATAGAAAAAAGTACACTTTGCAGAAAGTACACTTTATAGAGATAAGAAAGATTGTAAAAGAAGAAAGTACACTTTTCTTCCACTTAAAAAGAGGACAGACACCGCATGTCCATCCTCTTTCCATTTAAAATTCCTTACAAATCCTAGCCAAAATATCTCTTTAATAATCCAGCGAAAGCCTTTCCATGTCTTGCCTCATCACGAGCCATTTCGTGAACCGTATCATGAATTGCATCCAGATTTGCAGCTTTTGCACGTTTTGCAAGGTCTGTCTTGCCAGCAGTAGCGCCATTTTCAGCTTCTACACGCATCTCAAGGTTCTTCTTTGTGCTGTCTGTAACAACTTCGCCAAGAAGTTCAGCAAACTTAGCAGCATGTTCTGCTTCTTCATAAGCAGCTTTCTCCCAGTATAAGCCGATTTCAGGATAGCCTTCTCTGTGAGCAACTCTTGCCATAGCAAGATACATGCCGACTTCTGTACATTCACCGTTAAAGTTTGCTCTTAAATCATTCAGGATATCTTCAGAAACGCCTTTTGCAACGCCTACTACATGCTCAGCAGCCCAGGTTGTTTCACCTTCCTGTTTTGTGAATTTCTCTGCCGGAGCTTTGCACTGCGGACATTCTGCCGGTGCAGAATCTCCTTCATGAACATAACCACATACCTGACATACAAATTTTGCCATTTTTTATTTTCTCCTTTTTCGTTTTATTCTTCCAGTACGGCTGTCCGCCGAAATGATATTCGCCATGCAGTCTGAATTACTGGAATTTCCGTTGATAAATTTATATCACAAATTAAAGTAAGTGTCAATATCAAAATAGAAACAATTCCTGTTTTTTAGGAACTCTTTGTAACAGCGGGGATATCTGAACCGTTACAGCTCTTTTGATTCATGCACGCCGGACATAATCCGTAAAAGTGTGCCATGTGTCCTTCAATTGTACCGCTGAAATTATGTGCAGCAAGCAGATTAATATGTGCAAGGGAATCCATCTCCAGGTCAAGGACAGCCCTGCATTTTCTGCATATAAAATGGTAATGAGGGGCGTTATTCCCGTCAAAGCGGTCTGGCCCGTCAAAAACAGTAATTTTGTTTATTTCTCCAAGCTCAGTCAGCAATGTCAGATTTCTATAAACAGTTCCAAGGCTGATATTTGGATTATCGGTCTGGATTGCCTGATAGATTGTTTCGGCAGTAGGATGACATTTGACAGAGCGGAGATACCGGAGTATGCTTTCCCTTTGTCTGCTGTACTTCATATCCATGTTCCTTTCAAAATAGTAATTGTTATTATTATTATATAGTCCATATGAAAAAAGTCAATGGCAATATTTTCCTGCATGAATCATCTGTCACTGCATACACTGTAATAATGACAGAAGTGGAGGTATGCCAGGCACATGAAACGTTTTGTAAGTTATCTATACACGATACATAACAATCAGAAAATTCACAATGCCGGTTTTGCCCGGATTGAACTCCGCACAGGGCGCAACCGTATTGACATTCATATGAGGGAAAATGGATATAGCGGTAAAACAGGTACAGTTTATTTATTTGTCAGAAGCAAAGAAAATATACAGGGAATTTCTATTGGAAATATTTTGTTTCGTAACAATCAGGCAGATTTCCGGTATGAGCAGGCAGAAGAAAATATTGGACAGACACCATGGCAGATTATGCAGATGAACGGAATTTTGGTTTTCATAGATGACAGCGCTGTATTTTTAAGCCAGTGGGATGAAGAGCCGGTAGATACATCGAAGTTTGTCGTATGGCAGCCAGATGATTCGAATGAAAATAAATCCGGTGAACCAGAAAAGGAGGAACGAGAAGGCGGGATTCAAAACCAGGATACAGCCCCTAAAAACCGGGAAGAGGAACAGAACATGAATCAGAGCACGGTTCCGGCACAGGACATGAATCAGCAAAAAATACCGGTACAGGAAGCGGGCCGGAATGAATCTCCGGTGCAGAATATGAATCAGAAAGCAGCACAGCCGAACCAGGCTCCGGTGCGGAACATGAACCGCAGAGCAGTACCGCAGCAGAAAATGAGTGAAAACCAGGTTCCGGTGCGGAATATGAACCGCAAAGCAGTGCCGTCACAGAAAATGGGCGAAAATCAGGTTCCTGTACAGAATATGAACCGCAAAGCAGTGCCGCCTCAAAACAAGAACGAAAACGAGGTTCCTGTACAGAATATAAATGAGAATTCAGTATCTGAGCAGACTATGAATCAAAATGCAGTGCCAGCGGATACTGTCAGTGCGGATGGAGTATCTGTCCAGGGCGAAAATACTGCTGTTCAGACGGATACAACAGTCCGAGAAAATTCTGCAGCGCAGAGTCCGGAATCTGAAGACGAGGCTGAGCAGATGATATATGAAGAGAATCTGACACAGAAGATATCTGATATTCAGACTGCGGAACTCAGACCTCAGCCGGAAAATCAGTGGATGCAGACATGGCGGCATATGCTGCGTACTTATCCGGTACTGAACCAGTTTCAGGATAAGAATGTTCTTGCTGTACGGATTGAAATTAAAGATGTACGCATGCTGCCTGAGAAATACTGGAGCATAGTTAATAACAGTTTTTTGCTGCACGGTTTTTTCAATTACCGCTATCTGGTATTTGGCAGAATCGGACAGAAATGGTTTATCGGAATACCGGGAATTTATCAGAATCAGGAACATGCTATGGCATCTATTTTTGGATTTCCGGATTTTCTGGCGCGGGAGCACAAGACCGATCAGGGAGAGCAGCCGGGATACTGGTACAGGATACTGGAAATTTAATGCCTGAGGAATCAGGGACGGATAATGCTGTAAACCGCATGGTCTTCCCAGATACCCCGGACCATAGCGCTTTTGCGTGCAATGCCTTCAAATTCAAAACCGGTACGCTCTGCCAGACGGACTGACGCTGTATTGGAAGGCATAATATATGCAGTGATACGGTGCAGGTTTAGTTCATAAAAAGCAATCTGGATACACTTGCAGAGCGCTTCACAGGCATAACCGTGGTGCCATGAAAGCTCATCGAATTTATAACCGGTTTCACAGCTTTGATAGACATGACGTATGATATTTCGAAAACAGACCGTACCAATCACATGGTCAGGGTCTGTTTTTTTATATACCCAGAACCGTATGCCGGACTGTTTAATACACATGTTAAATTCCTGGTTTAAAACCTGACGCTGAAAGGATACTGTATAAAAGTTATCCGGCCGTAATGCTTCACATTGTTCAAAAACCCTGCGGTTTGCAAGATAAAACCGCAGGACGTCTCTGGCACTGCTTCCATCTAGTATTTTAAGGATTAACCGGTCTGTCTCATAAGAAAATTTCATATTCTGCCTCCATATATACGTTGCGAAATGCAGTTTCAGTATAGTATAATAGAATGAAATCATCAAGATATTAAGAATGAAAATAAAAATCAGGAGAAATAAAAATGCCCCGAAAGCTGACATTACAGGAAAAATTTATGAAAGCGGCGCTGAAAGAAGCTCAAAAAGCATATCTATTAGAAGAAGTACCGATTGGATGTGTGATTGTACAGGAAAATAAAATTATTGCGAGAGGATATAACCGCAGAAATACAGATAAGAATACATTATCTCACGCGGAGCTTGCAGCGATTAAAAAAGCATCCAGAAAAACAGGCGACTGGCGGCTGGAAGACTGTACAATGTATATTACACTGGAACCATGTCAGATGTGTGCAGGGGCAATTGTGCAGTCGCGGATGAAAGAAGTTGTAATAGGCGCTATGAATCCAAAGGCAGGCTGTGCAGGCTCCGTGCTGAATCTGCTTCAGATTCCTCAGTTTAATCATCAGGTAGAAATTACGAACGGGGTTTTGGAAGAAGAATGTTCGGCTTTGCTGAGCAGTTTTTTTGCGGAATTGCGGGAAAAGAAAAAAATTTTAAAAAAAAGTAAAAATATGGTTGACACATAAAAATATCTATGCTAATATAACATTCGCCGCAAGGGTGGCACACAAAAGCCGCATGAGCAGCAGATAATAAATCTTTTAAATTCTAAATAAGAATTTAAAAAAATGAAAAAAAGCTCTTGACAAGAGCTGGAAAAAATGTTAATCTATAGCAGCTGTAGTTGCTCGACAGGTCAGCAAAAATAAAACAAAAAAAGTTTTAAAAAGTTGTTGACAAACAGAAAACATTCTGATACAATGTCAGAGTTGCTGCTGAAGAGAGACAGCAGATAGAAGCAGAACAGCAAAAAGAACATTGATAACTGAACAGTGAAATAACCTTGAAAGATTCATAAAAGAATTTTATTAAAGAGTTTATTCTTGAACAGAATATTTCGGAACTTATTTATTTAAGGAAGAGAATTCTGCTCGGAACAGCATCACAGTGGAGACACGGGTGCACCTTTAAAACAGTGAAGAATCGGTTAATAATTTAAGCCAGAAAAGATTCTGAACGGACAGACATCATAACATGAGAGTTTGATCCTGGCTCAGGATGAACGCTGGCGGCGTGCCTAACACATGCAAGTCGAACGAAGCATTTAAGCGGACTTTTTTCGGAAACGAAGCTTATCTGACTGAGTGGCGGACGGGTGAGCAACGCGTGGGCAACCTGCCCCGTACCGGGGGATAACAGCCGGAAACGGCTGCTAATACCGCATAAGCGCGCGGAGCCGCATGGCCCTGCGTGAAAAACTCCGGTGGTACGGGATGGGCCCGCGTCTGATTAGTTAGTTGGCGGGGTAACGGCCCACCAAGACCGCGATCAGCAGCCGGCCTGAGAGGGCGGCCGGCCACATTGGGACTGAGACACGGCCCAGACTCC
>CANDJC010000060.1 GCA_947384955.1 uncultured Eubacterium sp.
CTTTAGCTGCTGGCTGCAGGCCAGGGCGAACTAGGTGCCGCGGACCGTCCGGGGCCACAGCGCAGCCGCAGAATGCTTAGGGATTCTTAACATTCTGGAGCAGCCGCAGAAAGACCGGACAAATCCCCTCTCCCGGCGTCCGCGAAGCCACTCCCCCCCCCGCCTTCCCAGCCTATTCCCTCTCTGTCCCCCGTATCCTCTCCCTTACATAATCAGCCGTCAGCAGTTTTTCCACTGTTTCTTCCACATCCAGCCGTCTTGCATTATGCGACGTATAAGCATCTCCCTCCGTTTCCTGCACCTGTCCGTCAGCAAAGTATTTATCATAGTTCAAGTCCCGGTTATCCGCAGCAATTCTGAAATACCGCCCCATATCCTCCGCCCGGATTCTCTCCTCTGCGGTCATCAGCGTTTCGTACAGCTTTTCCCCGTGACGCGTTCCTATGATTTTTACTTCCGTTTCCCCGAATAACCTCTGAACCGCCTGTGCCAGCACTCCAATGGATGCCGCATCTGCTTTCTGGATAAATAAATCTCCGGGACTGGCGTTTTCAAATGCAAATCTGACTAAGTCCACAGCTTCGTCCAGATTCATTAAAAATCTCGTCATTTCGGGATTTGTTACAGTAACCGGATTTCCGGTACGAATCTGTTCTATGAAAAGGGGGATTACGGAGCCCCTGCTGCACATTACATTTCCGTATCTCGTACAGCAGATGACGGTACGGCCTCTTTCTGCCGCTACTCTTGCATTGGCGCGTACCACATGCTCCATCATGGCTTTGGATGTCCCCATGGCATTAATCGGATAAGCGGCCTTGTCCGTCGATAAGCATACGACTTTCCTTACTCCGGCTGCGACAGCCTCGTGCAGGACATTGTTGGTGCCTGCCACATTTGTCTGCACTGCCTCCATCGGAAAGAATTCGCATGACGGAACCTGCTTTAGGGCCGCGGCATGAAAGACATAGTCCACGCCCGGCATTGCATCATGTACGGACTGTGCGTTTCTTACATCGCCTATAAAAAATTTTACTTTGTGATAATAAGCAGGATAATCACGCTGAAGCTCGTGGCGCATCCGGTCCTGTTTCTCCTCGTCCCTCGAAAAAATACGAATCTGTCCGATATCGTCTGGCAGAAAATGTTTTAAAACCGCATGCCCGAATGAACCTGTTCCTCCGGTTATCAGTAATACTGCTCCATCGAACGCTGACATTTCTTTTTCTCCTTTCTGATTCTGACTGGTACACTGGCAAAGACTTCATCAAGCCTGTCCATCTGCCTGCTTTTATTGAAATGCTTCTTCGCATATGCAAGGGCGTTTTCTCCCATTTTCGTTAGCTCCGCTTCGTCCATATTCATCATTTTCTTAATGTTTTCTGCAAATCCGGCTGCATCCTCCGCGCCGCTGCATAAACCCGCCCCGGCACGGCTGACTATCCTGCAGGCTTCTCCGTCTGCCGAAACTAAAACCGGCCTGCCGCATGCAAAATAAGACTGTATTTTTGCCGGAAGTGTAATGGAAAATACATCATTTTTCGATAACGTAAGCAGCAGCGCATCCGCAAATGCCAGATATCCGGGTATATCCTGCGCGGCCTGGCGGGGAATAAAATGAAAATAATCTTCCACCAGGGCAGCTTTGATATTTTTCTTCAGCTGTGCAAGGTATCTTCCGTCGCCAATGAGACAGAAACGTACTCTGATACGCTCCTTCTTTAATATCTGCGCCGCTTTCACAAGAATATCCAGCCCTTGTGCAAATCCCATGCTTCCCGCAAATACAAGATTAAAAATTCCGTCCTGCAGGAGCAAATCTCCTTTCCGTTCTGCCGGATAATAAAACTCTTCCGCATACTGCGGCCAGAATTCTATTTTTGACCTGGGAATTCCTCTCGCTTCAATCCTGCTGACAAAGCTTTTTGAACAGGTGAAAATCCGTTCTGTATTCTGATAAATATAATCTGTCATCTTCTGAACCGGACTGATGAGTGCCTTCGAATGAATCCCTGTCACGGATTCGACATTTTCGGGCCAGAGGTCTGTAACATACAGATAATGCGGTACATGATACCGTTTCGCATACCAGACTCCGATAAGGGCCTGCGTCATAGGCGAAACCTCGTATGTATAGACCAGGTCAGCATGGATGTCATGCTTTCTGACCCATCGTCTTCCGCTGGCAGCAAAAGACAGATAGTTTAATGTCATTCCGGCAGCATTCAGGATTTTATGGCTGCTGTTTCCTCTGGGAATCAGGGGAAGCCGAATGATATCTGCACCTTTCCAGCGTTCTTTGCGCCTGTGCTTATAATCGTAGCCGTCAAAGAACTTCCCCATCGGATAGTTGGGAATTCCGGTAAGAACCGTAACCCGGTAACCGCGCCTGACCCACTCGGCAGCCATATCATTCACACGGAATGTCTCGGGATAAAAATACTGTGATATCAGAAGAATGTGTTTTTTCTTTTTTCTATGTTTCACAGGCTGACCTTTCCATATATAAGTTTATAAAAATCCATCCGCGCAGCAGATTTTCGCAGACAGTTTCGTCCGTTTCTGTACAGAACAAAGCGCTGCTTAAAAGTGCATGCTTCGCCATTCCGCAGCAGTTTCTGCCCCGGATATGTCCTGTATACCGTTTCACGGATTTTTTCACCCTTTCTCCTGCCGTGCAGCCTTCTGACTCTCACAGCCGAATCCAGTTTTATTCCAGTTTTATTCCAGTTTCTAAATTTACGCTGACAGGCAGTAAAATCTGCCAGTAACGCTGACTTACAGGCATCCATGTTCAAAAATCAAAGCGCCGGACACCTGCATTCCGTTCAGCTGATAAAACTCCATTGCATCATCTACCATCCGGTGCGTCGTCAGCCCTGTTCTGCACACCAGAAGAACATTTCCGGTTTCTGTCAGATGTTCCCATATGGCAGGATTTTCGCTGACATTTTCAGCCACAGACATATCAATTCCCCAGTCCGCAAGCTGTACCGACATCCTCTCCAGACACTTTTTTTCCGGCATGCTGAGCACAAATTCCGATGCCGCATAAAAGCTTTCGGTTCCCTGTTTTCTGCAGGCAAGCCGGATTCTGTTTAGTACCTGCAGTTCTTTGTCTGCGTATGCGCCCGCCTGTCCGTCAGCTGTTTTTCTACGCTTTTTTCCGCCTTCCGGCTCAATTTCTCCATAAACCGGAAATGTATACAGTCTTTTCATCTCTTGCGCGCTTTTCACGGTATCCCGGAAAATATACACACACGAAAAGACACAGCAGTACAAAAAAACTCCTGCTATCATCCCGGCCAATGCATATTTTATTATCGGGCGGAAACTTCCGCCGGAATCGGTCTTGCCAGAATCATCGTTCCCGGATGCATCTTCGTTTTCTTCGCCCGCAGATTCCCTGTAAACCTCCATCTGCGCTCTGCTAAAAGCGTCTGTCATCGACTTTAAGGACGCTTTACTGGCTGACAGCTGCGCCTTCTTCTCCTGCTGAATCGACTGCAGCCCGCTGTCTGCCGTTACGTTTTTCTGGCTGCTGATAAGCCTTAATCTGTGGTTCCCGGCTGTTTTTTTCACTCTGGCAGAATATTTCTCCAGCGCATCCTGGATATCCGCAGCCAGCCTGCCGGCTTCCTGTGCGTTCTTTCCGACCGTTTCCACATAAAAAAGAGATTCCGCCGTCTGTCCGCTGTCCTCCCGGCTGTCTGCGACAATCTGATAAGGCAGGCTGTATGTTTTCTGGTACGCCGTTATCACTTCCGCCAGATAAATCCTGTCCATCTTCCATCTGCTGCCGGAATCCGTCAGTACATCGGCCGCACCGCCGTTTAGTACAAAACTCAGATAGCTTTCCGTAATTCCCGGCAGCTCCTGCCTCTTCGCGCCGTCAATGCAGTAAAGCATAACGGATTTATGCTTATGATACGGCTCTATCTGCATAAGCACAGAATCCTTAAGATATTCTTCGAGTCCCCTGATTTCACTTTTCAGGCTGACGGCATCCGCAGCTGCCTGTTCCTCTTCTTCTGTCAGTTCAGCCTCTTTATGCAGGGCATCGCTTTCATCCGCGGCATTCCTGTGCTTAAGCCACCCATAACCTCCTAAAATCAAGGCAAAGATAACGGCACAGACTGCCGCCTGCTTCCATTGCCTGCATAGTCTGTAAAGCAGCTCCATCAGGTCGATTTCCGTATCCTGCGTCCTTTTCCAGGAATATTGTTTATCCATTCTGTTCATTATCCTTTCATCCAGCCTGGTGCTTTATCCGGTCAGAAATTATACCTGTGCTTTGCAGGATTCGGCTTATTCTCCGTTCATAATCTCCGCAACTGACTTCATAATTCTGATATACATTCCATAGCTGTCCGCTTTTTCCCCGCCGGTTTTCTCTGCCGTTTCTGCATGCAGCTTCTTCCTGTCCCTGTCTGAAAGATTCCACATACCCAGTACAGCATCGGAAGGATTCGCTACGCCCCAGAGAAGCTCATCCGCTCCGGCATCCAGTGCCTCACAGATATTCACAAACGTTTCCATGCTCATAATCCTGCTCCCGCGTTCAATATGGCCCAAAAACGACATGCTGATGCCGCATTTTTTTGCCAGCTCATCCTGAGACCAGCCTTTTACTTTTCTTAACTGGCGGATGCGCATACCCATCTTTCCATAATCCAGTTCCCGCATATTCTCCTCCATACTGTCTGTGATAAACCTGTGGCAGCCTGAATACTTCCGGCTTTTGCAAACGGTGCTGTCCGGTGTGCCCGGCTTCGCATAACATTTTGTAATAAAATGTTATGCAAATACACCATACGTAAAAGCCCAAAATTCCTTTATTTATAAGGCTTCCCGGGCTTTTTGGCATAAACATGTCCGCTCTTTTGCTGGAACAGCCGCATATTTCAATGTCATCTTATTTCGGCTGCTTTTATAGTCTGTACAAAAAGATTTTATGCATAATATACAAAAATGTTTGAAAAAATAAGAAAAAAAGATTGTAAAAAATAGAAATATAACCAAATTTATCTTTAGAGTTGCAAAAATGAAAGAATTGATATAGAATACTTTTGGATAACATTTTATTACAATTTGTTATCCATAAGAACTTTTTTTGCTGCATCATTAGATGACAGACTGCTGCTGTAAAATAGAAATACGGCAGAATTTATTCCGCCGCGTCTTTTTATATACTGTCTCTCTTAAACTCTTTATTCTAATTTATTTTGTATATGATGTTTCTTCTCCAAATCTTAGCTATGATGTCCGAATTAACCATTAATCTTATAATACTCATTTACAAACTCCTTCCTCGAATGCACAGTTTTTCCCGTTTCAATTATAAAAGCTTCAAAAAACTCTGGAAACTTCATGCAGTGATGCAGTGTAATCGTAATGTCCTTCCTTTTCGCAATCTCCAATATATCCGGAACACAGTTATCTCCGCATTTCGTTGCATAAATATTGGGATTTTCTAAAACTTCCATCAGAATCACTGCCTTACAGCCCGTGGAAAGTCTTTCCGGGGCCATTCCGCCAAATACAGGCGATTCCAGATATTCATCTTTGACAGCGACTGTTTTGTCAATATTGTAAATAATACGCTTTACAGCCTCCCTGTTAAACCATTCTTTTTTCTTAAATAAATTGAAATAACTTGTAACCTGCACGATGCATTCAGGTTCAAAGCCGGTAACATGTATATGAAGCATAAGACCACCTCCGATTTTCGATTCCAAGTTCATAACAGCTAATAAATTATAGCATAAATCGCAGTGACAATATATCATTTTTTTCTATTTCATCTTTTTTCTAAATATTGCACATCCTTATATTTTGATATATACTATTGATATCAGGCAAAGAGATTCGCATTGCTTCACACTGCTTAACTGCTTGAAAGGAGGCTTCTTATGTTATATCCATTTATGACACTGAATGATCATACAGAAATTGTTCACTCAGAACTGCTAAACTCAGACGGAAAAGAAAAAGTCAAGGTATGCATTGAAAAGCCTGTATATGGCGGTTTTCATTCTGCCATATGCTATCTGCCTGATTACTCATGGGAAGATATTCATGGCTTTTCAGATTCAGAAATTAATACCCTTCAGGAATTTCTGGAATCTCTCGCACACGTTATTATCCAGCTTGCAAAAGAAGGCGGAATAGAAGGTGGAATAGAAGGAGAAACAAAAAATGCCGCAAATTTTTAAAATCGGCTCATACACCGTATATTTCTGGATGAATGAAGGCATTCCTCTTGAACCGGTACACGTTCATATCGCAAAAGGAAGACACTGAATACGATGATCAAAATCCTGGAATCCCAAAGCAGCTGTATCATCCAGCTTTGGCTTTCTACATTTGGACAAATCCGGTATTACTGCTAAGTATCCGCGGCTTAAACATACAGCTTCCATATATGCCAAAAGGAACAGCATCCGCCGCTGTTCCCCTCTGTACTCACAATATTTCCAGCCTGGCACCGCCCCAGGCTCCCGTTATCAGTTATCCTCCAAAGTTCCATGCGTTATCACTTTTACAGCTTCTGCAGTATCTCCAGCGCATCCTTCTCCAGCACACACGTACCATGCTCCTTCAGAAACGCCGCCTTATGGGCATCCGCCGAAGCATTTTCCATAAATTCCACAGAAGCGCTGATGACTCTGCAGATTTCCTTGTCCCCGAGCCCGTTGCGTTCTATCAGCAGGTAATAGCTGACCGCCCCGCGCTCTTTTAACCGGTAAATACTGCTTACAACCGGCTCTTCTAATACAATTGATTTTGCATATGTAATAATCTGGTCCATATCCTGGAATTCCAGCAGATACAGTCTCTTGTCAAATCCATCCACCAGCGTGTCTTCTTCCTTCTGCTGGTCCTCCTGGTCATTCTCTTCCGTTCGGCTGCCAAGATTTGAAAGAGTGTCGACTGCAGATTTTAGATTCTGCAGGATGTTCAGGATATTGCTGTCAGGACGTTCAGAAAATGTCAGAGCCAGCGAATGTTCCGGCAGTACCGCAACCTGCACGGACAAAGGCCCTCCCTGTACTTTAAAGCCAACCTCTTCTTCTGCCATCGAAACTATTTTGCGTAAAAATTCTTCTGTTTTCCCGTCATTCTGTAAAAAATCGTCCATCTGCAGCCCGTTTTCCATCAGTTCTGTCTCTGATACAATGCAGCGCACCGTATCCATATTAATCCTTTTAAATCTCATTCTCTCTCACCCTATTTTCCACGCATACTCTGATATTATGTAACTGTTCAGATACCTCAGCCAGCACAGTCCGTTTCTCATTGCTGCTATTAGTTCTCCCACTCAGTATACACCACTTGCGCGCCGTTGTCTATTGGATTCTGCTGCCATACTGATAAGTTGTGAAATAAATCACGGAAGCAAAAATCACAATAACCGGACCTGTAGCTGCATTTGTAAAATATGAGACTAAAAGTCCGAAAATTCCAGAAAAAACCGAGAAGATAACTGAAAACAAATGGTATTCCCTTACATTTTCAGAAATATTTCTTGCGGCAGCAGCCGGCAGAATCAGCAGCGCATTGATAATCAGAATCCCTACCCATTTAATTGAAACCGTAACGGTTAACGCCGTCAGCAGTGCAAACAGATTTTCCATCAGCCGCACGGGCAGATGCCTGCTCTTTGCCAGCGTGCGGTGTATGCTTACCGCGTGCAGGCTGTTAAAGCAAAAAATCCAGAAAACAAGCGTGACTGCTAATATCACAGCCAGATACAGGATTTCCGTACGTGATATGCTTAAAATATCTCCGACCAGCAGGCTTGAATACTGGCTGAAATTACCGCCCTTTGATAAAATGGCAAGCCCGGCCGCGATGCTGCAGCTGGAAAAAACCGAAATCAGCGTATCATTCGCCGCAAGTCCGGCTCTGCTTAATTTATTTAATAAAAGCGCAAAGACAGCTGCAAACAGCATCATGGAAATGTCTGTATCCTCTGCCCCGAGCACTACCCCGATGGCAATTCCTGTCAGGGCGGAGTGTCCGAGTGCATCGGAAAAGAAAGCCATTCTGCGTTCGACTATCATGGTTCCGAGTATCCCAAACAGCGGCGAGATAATCAGTACCGCCGCAAACGCGTGTTTCATAAAATCATACTGCAGCCATTCCGTAAAAAAACGAATCATACATAACCTCCGTTTCCAAATACCTGCTGAAACTGGCTGCTGCGGTATACTTCTTTTACCGTGCCCTGCGTTAAAACCGTTTTATCAAGCAGCACTACCCAGTCTGCATACTTTGCGACATAATCTAAGTCATGGGAAATGAGAATGACCGCTAAGTCAAAGTTCCGTTTCAGATAATCAATCAGCCTGTAAAAAATCTCCATCCCGTTCTGGTCAATGCCGGACACCGGCTCATCCAAAAGAAGCAGGTTCGGCTCGTCCATCACAGCCAGCGTCAGCAGCACCCGCTGCAGCTCGCCGCCGGAAAGATTGCATACCTGCTTGTCAATCAGGGTATCCGCCTCAAAAATCCTAAGGCTTTCTCTGATTTCTTCATAAAGCTTCTTTCTTTTATGAAGAAATACCGGAAAATGTGACTGGTAGCTGGCAATCAGGTCATAGACGCTGACCGGCGTATGCTTTTCAATATTCATATTCTGAGGTACATAGCCGATTTTCAGCTTCTGTACTCTGCCGTCTTCCCGGTCTTTAAATGCAATGCTGCCTGTATATGGCAGTTCCCCGAGCACCGCCTTTACCAGCGTGGATTTCCCGGCTCCGTTTTTTCCGATAACCGCGTTGAGCGAGCCGCAGTGAATATGAAGACTGATATCTGTTAAAATTTCCTGAGAGCCGATTGTCACACCAAGATGGCTAATCTTAATGCAGTGCAGCCCGCAGGGCTTAATTAACTTACGCATCAAAAAATCCTCCTTCTATGCAGATTTTTACGCATTCCGGCCTCTGCCCGCAGCATTCGTCCATTGCCAGTTTCTTATAATGCATGCTGCCATTTTTTCTCTTTCTGATATGAGCACCGCGCTCCGCTGCTCTTTACTGACATGGCTGTCTTTCTCTGACACGTCTTTTCTGCATCACTTCTCTGCCTCTGCCGTACAGCTTTCTGCATAAGAAAATCCTTCTTCCAGCCGGTTCAGGTTTTCCTGCATAGCGTTCAGGTAGCTGTCTGCCTCATAGTCTCCCCGCACACAGGTGTCCAGGTAGACGGCTCGCACATCCGGCATTTCTTCTCTCACTGTCTCGCACATGCGCTTTCCATACAGTTCCTCTGCCAGAATGAGTTTCACGCCGTTTCCGCGAATCTGTGCCAGAATATCCGCCACTTCTCCGGCGCTGACCTGGCGCTCTTCATCCAGGTCCATGCTTCCGTTTTCCTCCAGATGAAAATCCCTGACAGTATATGCAAACGCTTCATGAAAAATCACAGCATGCACAGAGTCAGACTCTTTTGCGATTTCCTCCTGGCGGCTGCTGAGCACTTCCAGTTTTTCTAAATAATCCGCACAGTTTTTCTGATAAATACTGCTGTGGCTTTTATCTGTCCGGGAAAGCCCGTCTGCGATTGTCTGCACCTGGACCATATGGTCTTGGATGCTCATCCACGCATGCGCATTATCTTCCAGCAGATTCAGCCGCTCACTTGCATAAACCATCTGAAGGTCCGGGTACTGTGCGGCCGTATCTGCCAGAAAATTCTCAATGCCGCCGCCATTTACCACAAAAACATCGGCCAGAGAAAGCTTTTTCATATCCTCGGCTGTCAGCTGGTAATCATGCATGCAGCCTGTCTGCGGCTCGCTTAAATTGACAAGCGTAACACCGTCGCAGCTGCCGATAATGTTTTTTGCAGCAATATACATCGGATAAAACGATGTCACGACCTGAAAGCTGTCTCCGTTATCCGAACGCTCATGCCGGACATAAAGACTGGTCAGGGCTATGCTGGCTGTCATCAGTATCAAAAGCATAACAGTTACAAATACATACTTGTTTTTCAATGCCTTTCCTTTCTGAACGCTGCCAGTCAGACGCAAAAGAGGCTGTCACCTGAGCGCGCCGGCTGGCAGGAAGGTGAAACTTATGCTCTGACCTTTTTTGCTTTTTTCTGAGTCTTTTTCTGAACTTTTTTCCGAGACTTTTTCTGAGTTTTTTTCTGAACTTTTCTCCGGGGCTTTCTTTCAGCTTCTTTCTCAGTTTTTTTCTGAACTTTTCTCCGGGGCTTTCTTTCAGCTTCTTTCTCAGGCTCTTTCTCAGTTTCTTTCCGAAATTCGTTTTCAGCTTCTTTCTGGAACTCGTTTTCAGTTTCTTTCTGAGAATCGTTTTCATCCTCTTTCCGAAACTCGTTTTCAGTTTCTTTCAAAGGCTCGTTTTCTGCTTCTTTCTGAAGTTTTCTCTGAAGTTCTTTCTCAGTTTCTTTCCGAGACTTTTTCCCAGCCGCCTTCTCTTCTTTCACCGGCTCTTCCCAGCCTGTCAGTTTATCCATCAGCTGCCAGATTTCTTCCCGCCCCTGCTTTGTTTCTGCCGAAAACGGAATCAGAATATCCTCATCATGCATCCCGAGTCCTTCGCGCACATCTTTCACACATCTGCACACCTGTGAACGCTTCAGCTTGTCTGACTTTGTCGCAATTATCACGGGGCGGTATCCCTGATGCAGAACCCATTCGTACATCTGCTTATCATTTGCCGACGGCTTATGGCGGATATCAGCCAGCAGGAAAACGGCTTTCAGCTGCTTTGAAACATGGAGATAGTTTTCTACCATTCTGCCCCATTTGATGCGTTCTGATTCAGGCGCTTTTGTAAAACCGTAACCCGGAAGGTCAACCAGGTACATAAAATGGTTGATATTATAAAAGTTAATGGTCTGTGTCTTTCCTGGCTGTGAAGAAGTTCTTGCTAAGGATTTGCGGTTCATCAAAGCATTAATCAGGGATGATTTGCCTACATTCGATTTCCCTGCAAATGCAATTTCGGGCAGTTCATGCTCCGGTATTCTGCTTGTTATGCCGCACACTGTTTCCAGTTCTGCATTTCTAATAATCATACGGTTGCGTCTCCTCTGTTTTCAAAATCTTCCGGTTTTTCAAAGCCGCAGCTCCCATTTTCTGCGCATCCTCAGCCCGCCTTCACAAACGCGGTTTCCAGAACTTCGCGGATTTCCTCTACAAGATGAATTTTTAAGCCTTTTTTGATTTCCTCGTCGATTTCCGTTAAATCCTTTTCATTCTTCTTCGGTACGCAGACGGTTTTAATTCCGGCATTTTTGGCTGCTAACAGCTTTTCTTTTAAGCCGCCGATGGGAAGCACTCTGCCGCGCAGCGTAATCTCGCCCGTCATCGCCACGTTTGCATAGACCGGAATGCCTGTTACGGCGGAAAGAATCGCCACCGCCATTGTAATGCCCGCAGACGGCCCGTCTTTCGGTGTTGCGCCTTCCGGAATATGGATATGGAATTCATGCTTTGTAAAATAATCATCTTCGATATGATATTCCTCGCTCAGGGAGCGGACGCAGCTTAGCGCCGCCAGCGCGGATTCTTTCATCACATCGCCGAGTTTGCCTGTCAGCTTCATTTCGCCTTTTCCCGGCATGCAGTTTACTTCCACTTCCAGCGTCACGCCCCCGGCGCTTGTCCATGCCAGCCCGCGTACAACGCCCACATCGTCTTTTTCATTAATCGAATCCGGCGTATAGCGGACAATGCCCAGAAATTTTTCCAGGTTGCTCCCGGTCACGCGCACGCTTTCTTTTTCCTTTTCATAAATCATTCTGGCGGCTTTGCGGCAGACGGCGCCGATTTTGCGCTCCAGGCTGCGCACGCCGGCCTCTTTTGTATAACCGTTTATCATCTTTGCCAGCGCTTTGTCGCTGATAAAAAGCTGGTCTGCTTTGAGTCCGTTTTTCTTAATCTGCTTTGCTAACAGATGTTCTTTTGCAATGTGCAGCTTTTCATTTTCCGTATAGCTCGACACCTCAATGATTTCCATGCGGTCCAGTAACGGCCTTGGGATGTTTGCGACATCGTTTGCCGTTGCGATAAACATAACCTCCGATAAATCGACCGGCACTTCTACATAGTGGTCGCAGAAACGGCTGTTCTGTTCGCTGTCTAATACTTCTAACAGAGCGGATGCCGGGTCCCCTTTGAAATCACTGCCGAGCTTGTCAATCTCGTCTAAAAGCATCAGCGGATTTTTCACGCCGGCGCTTTTTAATCCGGTAATAATGCGCCCCGGCATAGCTCCTACATAAGTCTTTCTATGACCGCGGATTTCCGCTTCATCCCTGACACCGCCAAGACAGATGCGGACATATTTCTTATCCAGCGCGGATGCAACCGACTTTGCAATGCTCGTCTTGCCGGTTCCCGGAGGCCCTGCCAGACAGATAATCGGACTGTCCCCTTTGCTGGTCAGACTGCGTACCGCAAGAAATTCCAGCACGCGCTCCTTGACCTTTTCCATGCCGTAATGGTCTTTATTTAAAATCCGTTCTGCATTTTTGATATCTTTATTGTCCTTTGAGGTCTTGTTCCACGGCAGTTCTAACAGAGTTTCGATATAGCCGCGGATAACCGCGCTTTCCGAGGAGCTGACCGGAAGATTCTGGAAACGGCTGATTTCTTCGTACAGCCGGTCTTTTACTTCCCTGTCCGCCTTGAGCTTATTCGTTTTGCTGCGGAATTTCTCAATATCAGAGTCCGTATTTGTCTCTCCGAGCTCCTCCCGGATTAAATGCATCTGCTCGCGCAGAATATATTCCCTCTGGTTTTTATCTACTGCATGTTTCAGTTTTTTCTGAAAATCATTTTTGATGGCAATCACTTCGATTTCATTCAGCAGAATCCCGACAAACATTTCATAGCGCTGTACCAGATTCACTGCCGATAAAATCTGCTGCTTATGCTCATAATGAAGCGGCATGCTGTTCGCCGCCATGTCAATCAGAACATCGGCCTGACTGATTTCCTCTATCTGCTTTAAAAATTCCCGCCCGGTACGCGGGTTCAGTTCGCAGTAGCTGCGAATCGTTTCTTTCATGCTCATTAACATCGCTTCGAGCGCCTGAGGCATGACTTCTCCTTCTGCCTCTTTATCATAGCGCAGCACCTGTACCATGTAGTAATCCGAATCCTGAACAATTTCCTGTAATCCTGCACGCTCGATGCCTTCGACTAATACCCGCACAATATGATTCGGCATTTTTATCAGCTGTTTGATTCTGGCAATCACACCGACTTCATAAAAATCATCTGCATTTGGCATATCTGCACCCGGATTTTTTAAGGTAATCAGAAATATCTTTTCATCTTTTTGCATGGCCTCTTCTACTGCATGGACCGAATGCGGTTTGCTGATGTCAAAATGAACGATCATTCCCGGAAGGATCACCATGCCGCGCAGAGGTACTGCCGGCATTATTTTCATTATTTCACACATAACTGCTTTCCTCATTTCTGGTCTGTAGCCCGATATTTTTAAAGTCATAATTTCAAAGACAAAAAGAGGAGACACCCTTCTGGTTCTCCTCCTATGACAGTACACAGCTGTTTTGCCAAATCCGCCGTGTACTGCAGCCATTCTAAGCGCTCTTATATTCAATCAGCGGCTCGCCGGTTTTATCTACTGCCTCTTTTGTAATCGTACACTTGCTGATCATATCATCAGACGGAATCCGGTACATCAAATCCATCAGCGTACTTTCCATAATGGCGCGCAGTCCTCTCGCCCCGGTCTTTCTTTCTAACGACTTATCCGCAATTGCCTCGATTGCATCCTCTTTAAATTCCAAATCGATGCCGTCTAAGGCAAACAGCTTGCAATACTGCTTAATCAGTGAATTCTTCGGCTCTGTCAGAATCCGCTTTAACGCTGTCTTGTCTAAGGAATCCAAAGAAACCATAACCGGCACGCGTCCGACAAATTCCGGAATCAGCCCGAATTTCACTAAATCCTGAGGCATGGTCTGTTTTAACGCATCCCCGACGCTCTTTTCAGAAATCTCTGAAATTTTTGCATTAAAACCAATGGATTTTTGGTCCATTCTGGTTTCAATGATTTTTTCGAGCCCGTCAAAGGCCCCGCCGCAAAGGAAGAGAATATTTGTCGTATCAATCTGAATCAGTTCCTGCTGCGGATGTTTGCGGCCGCCCTGAGGCGGTACGGAAGCATTGGTCCCTTCTAAGATTTTCAGCAATGCCTGCTGGACGCCTTCACCGGAAACATCTCTTGTAATTGATACGTTTTCTGATTTTTTTGTAATCTTATCAATTTCGTCGATATAAATAATACCGTACTGGGCACGCTCAATGTCGTACTCTGCCGCCTGAATCAGCTTCAGCAGAATATTCTCTACATCCTCTCCGACATAACCTGCTTCTGTCAGTGTCGTCGCATCTGCAATGGCAAACGGAACATTTAAAATTCTTGCCAGGGTCTGTGCAAGCAGAGTTTTACCGGAACCAGTCGGTCCAAGCATCAGTATATTGCTTTTCTGCAGTTCCACATCATCCGGCTCCGTATCCGCAAGAATCCGTTTGTAGTGATTGTACACGGAAACAGATAACACTTTCTTTGCTTCCTCCTGCCCGATGACATAATCATCCAGAAAGGCTTTTAGTTTTTCCGGTTTTTGAAGATTAATTTCAAACGGAGTTTCGATTTCCGTTTCTGTTTCTTCCATCTCTGCTTCTTCGCGCGCAAATTCCTCTTCGATAATTTCAGAACAGATATCCACGCACTCGTCACAGATGTATGCTCCATTCGGTCCGGCAATCAGCTTTCGTACCTGTTCCTGCGGCTTGCCGCAAAAAGAACACCTTACTTTGCCGTCGCTGCTTTTGCCTGCCATTACGTCACCCCTCTTTAACCTATTCTTTCTCACGATTCGTCACTATGCTGTCAATCAGGCCGTATTCCAAAGCTTCCTGCGCGTCCATAAAATGGTCACGCTCCGTATCCTGTGCAACGACCTCTACCGGCTTGCCTGTATTTGCAGCAAGCATTTCATTCAGCTTTTTCTTTGTTTTTAAAATATTTTCTGCTGCAATCTGAATCTCCGTAGCCTGGCCCCTGGCTCCGCCGGATGGCTGGTGAATCATAATTTCAGCGTTTGGCAGCGCCATGCGCTTACCCTTTGCACCGCCGGCTAACAAAAACGCGCCCATGCTTGCCGCAAGCCCGATACAGATAGTCGATACATCACATTTGATGTACTGCATCGTATCATAAATTGCCAGCCCGGCAGTCACCATTCCGCCCGGAGAATTAATATACAGATGAATATCCTTACCCGGGTCTTCTGATTCTAAGAATAATAACTGTGCCACCGTAATGCTTGCCGTCGTTTCATTTACTTCTTCTCCAAGAAAGATAATCCTGTCCTTTAACAGACGGGAATAAATGTCATAACTGCGCTCGCCCCGGCTTGTCTGCTCAATGACATAAGGTACTAAACTCATACTGATTCCTCCATGTTCTCACGGACGGCTTAAAAGAATCTGCCAGCCTGCGTCCGCATATCCGCACATTCAGACATATCCTGATGATAACTGCGGTCTGAATGCCGTCGTTTTACCTGCTATACTTTCTGCTTAACAGCTCCTGCTGGCCGGCCTGTTATTCAGCTTCGGAATTATTATCGGAATTTTCTTCTGCTTTTTCCTCTTCCTGTTTTTCGACTTCCACAGCATGCTCCATAATAACGGCAACTGCTTTTTCAACCGAAATGTTTCTTTCGATATTTTCCTTGTCCTCGTCGCTTAAGAACTCTCTCATCTTCTCGCCAGGCATGCCGTAAGCAGCTGCGAGTTTTTCAATCTGAGCAGTGATTTCTTCTTCTGTTACTTCGATATTTTCTTCTTTTGCAATCTGTTCTAATACCAGGCTGCTCTGAATGCGCTGTACAGCTTCCGGACGCACCTGTTCTTTCATTTTGTCTATATTCGAGCCGGAAAACTGCATATACTGCTCTAACGTAAGGCCCTGCTGGGAAATACGCGACTCAAATTCCTGAATCATGTTTTCACACTGCATGTCAATCATAGGCTCCGGAATTTCCATCTCGGACGCATCGATAATCTGCTGGACAGCTTCATCTTCTTTTGCACCCTGAGCCGCATCTTCCTTGCGTTTTAACAGTTTCTTTTTCACATCTTCTTTATATTCATCCAGCGTCTCAAACTCGGATACAAGCGATACAAATTCATCGTCTAATTCCGGCACTTCTTTTGCCTTGATAGAATGAATTTTAACCTTAAATACAGCTGCCTTGCCAGCCAGCTCTGCTGCATGGTATTTCTCCGGGAATGTTACATTGATTTCTGTCTCATCTCCGGCATTTTTGCCTATCAGCTGTTCTTCAAACGTATCAATAAAAGTATGAGAGCCGATTTCTAACGAGTGGTTTTCGCCCTTGCCGCCTTCAAATGCCCTGCCGTCGCAGAATCCTTCGTAATCGATTACAGCCGTATCGCCTTCCTGCACCGGCCTGTCGGTAACTTCTATGGTACGCGCCTGCATGTTTCTTGTATTTTCAATTTCGGCGTCTATTTCTTTATCGGATACAGTTACTTCTGATCTGGTAACCGTAACACCTTTATATTCTCCCAGCTTTACTTCCGGTTTTACTGCGACCTCAGCTACAAACACAAATTCTTTTCCTTTTTCAATCTGTGTTACTTCAATATCCGGGCGGGATACGATTTCCAGACCGCTCTCATCCATAGCTGCCGGGTATTCCTGATTGATGACCAGATTGGCCGCATCATCATAAAATACTTCCGGACCATAAACTTTTTCAATCATTGCTCTTGGAACTTTGCCTTTACGGAAACCAGGAATGCGGATTTTGTTCCGCTGCTTCATATAAGATTCCTGCATTGCTTTTTCAAACTTATCAGCGGAAACCGTAACGGTAAGCTTTGCCATGTTTTTTTCTAAATTTTCCACCTGTACACTCATTCTTTTTATTTCCTCCTTAAAGCTTGTAAGAAACACGCCTGGCGCGATTTCCCCAGCTGTTATTCCAGCTATTTACAGTCATTTATAGATTATAACACAGTGTATTTTAAATTACCAGCATTTTTTCAGAAAATCCGCAAAGGAGTGGAATGGGGGATTCTGGGGGGTTCGGATGACGGGAGGGAATGGGGGATTTTGGCGGCTTGGATGATGGGAGGGCTGGGGGATTTTGGTGGCTTGGATGATGGGAGGGCTGGGGGATTTTGGCGGCTCGGACGCCGGATGACGGGAAGATATCCTGGCTTCCTGCTCCGGCTCCGGAATGTTAAGAATCCCTAGGCATTCTGCATCTACGCTGTGGCCCCGGACGGTCGCGGCACCTAGTTCGCCCTGGCCTGCAGCCAGCAGCTAAAGGTGCCGCTTCGGCTTCGCCGCCTGGTTGTCGGGCAGAATGCCAAGGGATTCTAAACATTCCTCCAATGTCGCAGGAAGCCAGGATATCTTCCCGTCATCCGGCTGGTTTTCGAAAGGGTTTACATGAAGATGGGGAGTTGTGTGGCAAATTTTTATGTGTCAGAGTGCTGTCAGATGTGGCTGGAGAATCTGGCATGGGGGATTTTGGGTTTTTCATGTAACGGTTCTTGATATACAGACGTGGGGGATTTGCCCAATTCCTGCAGCTGGCATTTAATGTTAAAGGAAATTACAGAATTTCTTCGCTCTTCGGTTGTGTTTCATTGCATTTGCATAATGACCCGGCTGACACTGCAGTGAATTTTTGTGCATAAACTGCCTAAAGACTATCCGAACCCCTTTTAGCTGCTTTCTTTTTTCTGCTTTTCTTTTTCCGCTTTTGTTTTTCTGTTTCAGCATTGTTTCGTTATTTACATGGGTATAATTTTCCATTTATACTATTAATATCTGCCAAATCTACGGTTTAATTATTCCACAGGACATTTTTCGAGCAGTCTGTCCAGACTGTTCCGAACCTCATTTTCCCGCTTTTCTTCCTCCGTTTTCAGCACTATTCCATATATTCAAACGAATACAATTCCCCATTCACACCACTAATATCCATTAATCTTCTGACATCCGTTTTTCTACAAACCATTTTCCAAACAATCTCCCTCCAAAAATTATCCACATTCAAAGTATCTTACGTAACACTTTACGATAACCAGCCGGGAGAGGGGATTTGCCCGTTCTTCCTGCGGCATTGGAAGAATGTTTAGAATCCCTTGGCATTCTGCCCGATAACCAGGCGGCGAAGCCGAAGCGGCACCTTTAGCTGCTGGCTGCAGGCCAGGGCGAACTAGGTGCCGCGGACCGTCCGGGGCAACAGCCTGGATGCAGAATGCCTAGGGATTCTTAACATTCTGGAACCGCCGCAGGAAGAACGGGCAAATCCCCTCTCCCGGCGTCCGCGAAGCCATCCCCCCTCACTTCCCGCAAGTTCCACCTCCTCACCTCCCGCAAATCTCCACCTTCCCTCAGCGAAAAAAGTAAGAAAAATGAAAGCAGAAAAATAATAGCAGAAAAATGAACCGCTGCACAAAAAAAGATGCCCAGACTTACCGGGCATCTTTTTTTCGCTATGCAGCATCTGTCCGATTCCAGATTACTGCCTCATCTGCTCTTCCTGTCTCATAATCATTTTTTTCACCATCTCGCCGCCGATAGAGCCAGCTTCACGGGATGTCAGGTCGCCGTTGTATCCGTCCTTTAAGTTTACGCCTAATTCAGACGCCACTTCTTCTTTGAACTGTTTCATTGCTTCTTTTGCTTCCGGCACTGCCATCTGTGAGTTTGAGTTTGAATTTTTTGAACTTGACATAATGTCCTCCATCATATTCATCTTTATTTAATAGCAGTAAGGATAACAAATCAGAATGACTGAGCTGTTATCAGACTGTGCTTGCTGCTATCTGATGTTAGTATGGAAAATCCGGCGTATTTTATAAGTGGTAATTACTGGGAGGCTGTTGTACATGCCGTCCTTTTTATGTTATAATTTTCCTGATTCTATTCATTCTAAATTCAGGAGGTAAATTCATATGACTGACACGAAAAGAAAAATCTGTGCCCTGCTCGTTTTGTTCTGTCTGACTTCTGCTTTTTTTAGCAGCAGCACGCTTTCTGCCTTTGCGGCAAAGCAGGAAAAGCAGACTGTTTATGCTGCTTTTGGCGACAGTATCGCAGCCGGATACGGGCTGGAAGGGTATTCGGGTGACCAGGAAAATGCTCCGAAAGACAGCTATCAGGCGCTGCTTGCCGATTTTTTAAAGACGGAATCCCGCAATTATGCTGTTTCGGGTGATGACAGCAGTGCCTGTATTGAGATTCTTAATTCGGGAGCGGCCGACGAAGTTCTGAAAGATGCCGATATTGTGACACTGTCTATCGGTTCGAATGACCTGCTGCTGCCGTTTATACAGATTGTGATGGATTATTTTAATATACAGCCAGGCACCATTGACCCGTCTTTTGTCGAAGAACAGATGAAAAACCAGGCTGCCCTGCCGATGCCTGAACTGTCTGACCTGTTAGAATATTACCAGCAGTCCGAACAGCTTCTTACAGAATTAGCGGATAATGCCATACTCCATGATAAGGCTGCCGCATTCCCGCACCAGCTTGATATCATTCTTTCCGCGCTGCATGAAAAAGCTCCAGATGCTCAGATTTATGTGACAAATATTTATAATCCGTTTTCTTCTATACCAAAAATCGGTGAAATGGCTGAGACTTATATTCAGGAAATCAATAAGGCATTTTCTTCGGATTCGCCGGATTATACGCTGATTGACGTATATACGCCGTTTCATGAGGAAGAACTGACGAATGTGCATTTTGATACAAAGCTGGAAAATCTGAAATCTTTTAATTTAGACCCGCACCCTTCCGTAAAAGGCCATAAAACGATTGCAGGCCTTCTGACGGACGCTGTCAAAAAAGCAAATGCACCAAAAGCTGCGGCTATTACATCGCTTGCAAGCAGCAGCAAAAAGAAGCTGACGATAAAAACCAGCCTTCCTTCAGATTCGGACGGATATGAATTACGCTATTCCTTATCCAAAAACGGCAGCTATCAGACACTTGCTTCTGTTTCCGAAAAAACTTACCGGACAAATTCTGCAAAATTAAAATCCGGCAGGACGTATTATTTCAAGGCAAGAAGCTACCGTATGATAAACGGCGTAACTTATTATGGAAAAAACAGCGGTGTTAAGAAAATAAAAATCAAATAGTGCGCAAAGCGGACTCTGAAAAACGATGTACAGACTGTGACTCTGCGGCAGCCGCCCCTTCAGGCGCGCAGATACAAAGTCCGGTCTGTACATCGTTTTTTTCAAAGCTGCGGGCTAATATACAATTCCCTTTCGAACCTGCGCTACGGTATCTTCATCCGCAAATCTGGCAATTATTGCCAGTGCAAAGTCAATGGAAGTGCCCATGCCGCGGCTTGTAATAATATTTCCGTCTGTCACTGCATTTTCCTGCGAAAGAATCGCGCCTTCCAGCTTTTCTTCCCATCCCGGATGACAGGTCGCATGCTTTCCTTTTAAAATCCCGTTTTCTCCAAGAACACTCGGAGCCGCACAAATGGCTGCGGCAAGCTTTCCGGTTTCCGCAAACTTTTTCATTACAGCCACAACACCTTCGTGAGCGCCGAGATTTGCCGTCCCGACGGCTCCTCCCGGAAGCACTGCGCCGTCAAAAGTATCCATGTCCGTTTCTTCCAGTAACACATCGGCAAAAAAAGTAATCTTATGGGAACCATGGATTTCAAGGCTTCCTGTGACCGATACGCTTACGACGTCTAATTTTGCCCGCCGAAGCATGTCTACTACGGTTAGTCCTTCGATTTCTTCACATCCGTCTGCAAAAAAAACTGCAATCTTACTCATTGTCATATTCCTCCTTTATCCTTAAAAATCTTTTATAAATATTGACATTTCCCCTCATATCCGTTATCGTCAGAATAAAAACAGGCAAGCGGATTTTGCATCTTCCGCTTATCTGAAAAAGGAGAATTTTTTATGGAAAAAACAAAACTGGCACATATGGAAATTGAACGCAAATTTATCCCCAAACAGCTGCCGGAAAACCTGGAGCAGTATCCCTGCCATAAAATCGAGCAGGGCTACTTATGCACAAATCCCGCGGTGCGTATCCGCCAGATGGATGACGCCTTCTTTTTAACCTGCAAAACCTCCGGCCTGATGGCGCACCAGGAATTTGAAATGCCTCTTCCAAAAGAAGCCTACCTTCATCTGCGCCAGAAAGCGGACGGGCTTTTGATTACCAAAAGCCGCTATCTGATTCCTTTTGACGAAACGCATACGATTGAACTGGATATCTTCCATGGCAGCCTGGAAGGCATCACGCTCGCCGAAGTCGAATTTGCCTCTGTGGAAGAAGCGGACTCCTTCGTTCCCCCGGACTGGTTCGGCGAAGATGTCACCTATGACAGCCGGTATCATAACAGTGAAATGAGCAAAGGCGCCCTTCTGCCCGGATAAATCAGCGGAAACGGGTCGTTTCATACTTCTGCCTGGTCAGTATGACATCCTTGAGCTGATGATAACGGTTCAGCAGCGGCCCTTCCGGAATCACGACGTCTAGTACCACTGCCATATCATCAATCAGGCGGTCCGTGATTTCATCCTGTATCTGATTTAACACATGAAATTTATCTTCATATGTATCAGCCTCTAAAAATTTCAGCAGACACGGATTTGCCTGCAGCTCCTCTGTGGCTGTATCATGCCTTTGCGGCTTGCGGAACAGCCCCCTGCGCTGTTCCCTTTCTTCAATCTGGCGGCGCCGCTTTTCGCTATAAACGCCTTCCTCCGCTGTTTCCGCTGTCTGGCTGAATGCGCGCTTTGATTCTGCCGGCCTCTGCACATGCGGCCGCTCTCCTGACAGTTTTATCATCTGCCTCCTTGCAAGTGCCTGGATATGTCTTGGATATTCTTCCTGCCCCGGACTGCTTTTTTGTTCCGCCGTCTCTCCGGGTCCGGGACTTTTTTGGGGGTCTGTATGTTCTTTTGCCGTCAGACTGGCATCCTGCCTGGGAATTTCTATCTGCCCAGAATTCTCCCGCAGTCCTGTATTTTCGTTTTCCAGATTTTTATTTTTCAGATTTTTATTTTTCAGATTTTTGTTTCCTGGATTTTCGTTTCCTGGATTTTCATATCCTGAATTTTCATATCCTGAATTTTCTTTCTTTATCAGATTATCGTCCTGCTTCGGACTTTTTTCCGGCTCTGATTTTTGAAGATTCTGATGCTTCGTTTCCATCTTCTGAAACAGACTCTCAAAACGGGACAGCGGAAGCACTGAAACACTGAAATCTCCAAACATTGCCTGATATACAATCATCTGCTCTTTCGATTCCGCATGCATGGCAGCCGTAACAACCTGGTATACTTTATCTGAAGAATATCTGTACAGCTCTCCCGGCGCTGGTATTCTTTCCATTTATCACCCTTCCTTCTATAATAATATGAGCAGATTACTGATTCCTGAAAGCTCACATTATATCTATTATATTCATTTTGGCTTCAGAGCACAAGTATTTCCTTTGTCTTTATTTTTTCCTTAATATTTTCGCCTGCAGTATTCCTGCCGTATCCTGCAAAAACTGTTACTTTTTTTCCGTCACTGCGGCAATAAAAAATGCCATCAGCTTACGACTATAAATCATAAACGAATGGCATTTAACATATTAAAGTGCAGCTTTTATTATTTTTACTGTGCACGTTTTCTTAAGTTTTGTTCCGTCTTCTGTCACTGCCGTAATTTTAACCTGTTTTCCAACACCGGCTTTTTTTACCGTGACTCTGCCGTCTGATGATACGGAAGCATATTTTGTGTTGCTCGAAACCCATCTCACATTTGCATTTGTAGCATTTGCCGGCATTACCGAGGCTTTCAGCTGAAGCGTCTTTCCGTAACGCACCTTTGCGGTCGTTTTATTCAGCTTCAGTCCGGACGCCTGGACTACTGCTTTGGATAAATCCAGAACCCCTCCTGTCACACAGGCATTTTCCAGCGTTTCCGAATCTCTTGTGCAGTCCATTAAAAGAGCGCGGATGCTTTCTGCGTTCAAAGAAGGATTCGCGGCGCTTAATACTGCCACAGCTGCCGTTACCATCGGACTCGCCATAGAAGAACCCGACATCAGGTCGCATTTTTCAAATTCCTCTTCATCCGGGTCTGCCTCAGAAACAGCAATATTATCAATATAATAAACTGCCGGCCTGGTGCTCCTTGTACTGATTCCAATCAGGGCCAGATACGTTTTTCCTCCCGCCGAAACAAACCTGGAATTCTCCGGCGTGCTTATCTTTTGCGCCGTTTCCCAGACCGGCGTGCCGTCTCCGTCGTTATCCGCCATCAGACAGCTGATATAATACGTTTTATCCGTATCCAGATTCCAGGAAGTAACATCCAGATAAAGAAATCCAGCCTGCTCTTTTCCGTTTACAAAAAGCGCATCATCCTCTGCAAGCGGATAACTCAGTCTGCGGTTATTTTTTACAGTATATTTCAAACAGCCGTCTGGTTCATCTGAAAATCCAGTCTGCGCCGCATAGCTGATACGGACCGTATAATCCGAATCCAGACCGTTTATGTCTGCCGCCGTGTACAGACCTTCCGCGCTGCTGAACGTATTATAATAGGAAGTCATACGCTCCCGCTTATCCTTTTCCCAAAACTGCGGCAGAAACTTCGCCTCATGTATGGTAGAAAGGATATTCGACCCGGGTGCAAATAAATCCACCTGCGTATTTCCGTAATCCGAAAAATACACCCTGTCGTCATTTTCATCGCTGGCCCCTGCAATCACTACATAGTCACTTTTCAAATCGTACGGTGTCTGGCGCATCGGCACAGCGACCGCATCCCAGTTAATTGCATCATTTCCAGCCGCAAATACAGTCAGCGCTCCGTTTCGGCCCATTTTATCAATCAGTGTATCCAGTACAGCCCCGGTATCATGGCCTCCGCCCCAGGAACAGTTCACCGCGCTTACCCACACACCCAGCTGCTGCGCTCTTATAATATACTCAAATGCACTCACCACGCCAGCCGTATCAAACGTATCCTGACCGTCTTTTGCCACCTTCAATGCCATAATCTTCGCATTGCTGATGCCTGTAATCCCCATGCCGTTATTCTGCCTGGCTGCAATCACGCCAGCACAGTGCGTGCCGTGTCCAAACTTATCCATCGGATCATCGTCATCGTTTGCAAAATCGTATCCGTAAGTACCGGCAAGCCCCTGTTCCTGATACGGATTCACCCACATGGATTCCCTGATATCTTCATTTGTATAATCTACGCCTGTATCAATAACAGCCACTACAGGCTGTGCGGACGGAGCTGCCTTCATGCCGGACAGCGCGATTCCGCTGCTCTGTGTCTGCATCGCACCTGTCCCGTCCAGATACCACTGATAATCCGACAGCGTATCTTTGCCGGAATCGCATAAATGTGCATAGCTGTTCGGTGCAACCGCATCTACATAGTATTTTTTTGAAACAATTTCCATCAGCTCTTCTGTAGAGTATTCATCCGAGCTTACCAGTGCAACGTAATCTTTGATGCGCTCTGATTCTGCATCCTGCGCCGCGCCAAATTCCCAGCATTCTTCCACTTTAATATCCTTGTCAAAGCTGGATGTTCCTTCTTTGGTCAGAGCCGCGGCCTGTGTTGTAGTCATAGACACCAGCGCCTGGCCTTTGACATAAGTACCTTCTTCCAGTTCAGGAACTTCCACGGCCGGTGCCTGCACCTGTGCAGATGCCAGAACCGGCGCTGACACCAGGCCAAAGACGGCGGCTGAGGCCAAAAATCCTGCACATATTTTTTTGTTTATTCCTATTTTTTTCGTTTTTATTTTCTTTGTTCCCATTTTCTTCATTCCTGTATCCATCTCCCGTTCTGTATTCAGAAAAAATGTCTTTTTTGATATTGTCTTTTTTTGATATTGTCTTTTTATAATATTGTCTTTTCCTTAATACTGTCTCTTATTTAATTCGAAATACAGGCTTGCTTTTTTTGGTTATTAAGACAATTTAATCTAAAATTCACAGTTTGGAAACAGATTCTTTTGTTTTTCCTGTCTGCGCAAGCAGTGCGCTGCACCCTTCCAGTATCTGCCCGTATACCTCGCTGAATGCTCCGGTATACCACGGGTCTTCAATATCTCTCGGCTGGCCGGTGAAGCTTAAAAGCCTGCTTACCTTTCCCTGCGGGTCGCTGCCGATGATGCGGTTTAGATTCCGAAGGTTCATGCGGTCCATGACGATGAGATAATCGTAGTAGTCATAATCCGCTCTGGTTACCTGCCTTGCGTGATGGCCGTCACAGCTGATGCCATGGCGGTTTAGCTCTTCCCTGGCCGGAGGGTAGACGGGATTGCCGATTTCTTCTGTGCTGGTGGCGGCTGAGGATATTTCAAAGCAGGATTCTAAATGGTGTTTTTGGACTAGGTTTTTCATTACGTATTCGGCAATCGGGCTGCGACAGATATTGCCGTGGCACACGAAAAGTATCTTTATCATTGTGGTTTTTCCTCCTTTATTGCGGTGATTTGCCGTGTTTTGCGGCGGTTTGCAAGGTTTGTATTTTGCGGAAAGATTGTTAAAAATATCACAGTCTCGGCAAAACAGGGCAAAATGCGGCGTATTGAGGCCGTGAAACGTAGTCAAAACGTAGTAAAAGATGGGGTGTTTTACTACTCTGGATATTTTTAAAATGCTTTTATCTGGACTGCCTTATTTGCAGACAGCTGTCTTTATATTTACATTCCGGAGCATATTTTTCAAGCAGTGCCACTGCCATAATCTTTTCAGCATCCGTCATTTTGGGTCCAAAAACTACTTCCAGTTCTTTCAATGCATCTTCATCTATTTTTAAAAATATTCGCTGCACCGGCGGTTCCGCAATCCTGTCTTCTATTCTCCTAATAAATTCTTGATGTTTTTCAAACGTGGGTGGATTAGATTCCTGCAATCCCATTGGGGAAATATTTATTTTGTATCTCCATTCCTTTTGAAAGCTCCAGTTTTTTCTTTTATAATAACCTAATTCTTTTAAAGAATAAGTTACATCTATACCCTTACTTTCTATTTCATCTAATGACTTAGCTTCTAAATAATCCTGTACCGCTCCCGGATATGACTCTATGCGAACCCTTGGACATAATTTGACTTTTTCGTTATCATATTCAACCTCAACTAAAGTAGGATTATCAGGTGCCATACTGCATTTATTTTCTGTAAAAACATCTGCAAAGTCGATATAGGTATCTGTATCCTGCGTAAGATAAAATTCCCCTTTTTTGTAATGGTGCATTTTAAAAGGATACTCTGGAAGCCTGATCCTGACCCCGTGCATATCAGGCGTATATAAATTCCACAATGGGATGGATTCCTCACTGTCCGCTGTCCAGCAGCTGACATAGACAAACTTCCCAAATTCTCCCATATCTTCTGACTGTGCTTCTTCCATATCATCCACATTTCGGAGATTATTAAAACAAAGTGTTCTGTTTTTTAGGATCAATGCAAGTGTATCAAGGCTTGTATAATGGTAAAGATAACTCATACTCTCTCCTCCGCAACTGGTTATATATTTTTCAGAATTAATCTTATAGGAATTTAGTATAACACACATTTTTTCTTTTGTGGACATAAAAATAAAGCCCCGCCAAAATACTTTAAAGCAGTATTTCAGCAGGGTATCATCTCGAATAAGCATTTTCCTTTTAAATCGCCCGGAACATCTTCTGCGATACCGGCTTTTCCTCTTTTGCCTTTTCCAGTTCCTTTCTGGCATCCGCCAGTTCCTCCATCCGTTTCAGCTCGTCCGTTGCGTCTTCAAGCCCCAGATGCGTGTATGTATTCAGCGTCACCCCGATGTCGCTGTGCCCCATCAGGTACTGCAGCGTCTTCGGGT
>CANDJC010000061.1 GCA_947384955.1 uncultured Eubacterium sp.
GGCCACTGCGCAGATGCAGAATGCTTAGGGCTTCTTAACATTCCGGAGCCGGAACTGGAAGCCGGTGCATCTTCCCGTCACCCGGCGTCCGAGGGGCCATAATACATCCCCGTCTAAACTGATACACTCTATAATGCAAACAGAACCGAAAAATGTCTGCGCAGATACCCAAAATCTTTACATGAAATTTTTGAATCATAAAAAAGGAGCCCATCCCGCCATCTGCCTCTTTCAGCAGTCTTGCGGCAATAAGCTCCCATGCATACATTATCCGACTTTCAGTGTAAATTTCTGAATTTCTTTTTCTGTGCTGACTTTTTCAATCTGCGCTCCGAGTTCCCCGAGTTTATATTCAAACTGCTCATAGCCGCGCTCGATAAAATGTATATTGTCAACGACCGTAATTCCCTCTGCCGAGAGCCCGGCGATTACGAGCGCTGCGCCTGCTCTTAAATCGGGGGCGCTCACTCTGGCGCCCATATAGCCGGGTACGCCGTTGATTATGGCGATATTGCTTTCTACCTTAATATTTGCTCCCATCCGGGTCAGTTCGTCTACATAGCGGAAGCGGTTTTCGAAAATGCTTTCGGTAACTGTGCTGGTGCCCTGGGCAATGCCGAGAAGTACGGACATCTGCGGCTGCATATCGGTAGGAAATCCCGGGTATGCAAGCGTTGTGACCTGGGTGTGGCGCATTGGTTTGGATGCTACGACCCTTACCGCGTCGTCAAATTCTTCCACTTCACAGCCCACTTCGATTAGTTTGGCAGATGTCGCTTCTAAATGTTTCGGAATGACATTTTTAACAGTCACATCGCCCTTGGTTGCCGCTGCCGCGAACATAAAGGTTCCGGCTTCTATCTGGTCCGGTATAATCGAATATTCGGCAGCGTGAAATTTCTCTACGCCTACAATCCGGATAACGTCTGTTCCGGCGCCGCGGATTCTGGCGCCCATGCTGTTTAGGAAGTTGGCTACATCTACGACATGCGGCTCCTTGGCTGCATTTTCAATAATAGTCTTGCCGTCTGCCATGGATGCCGCCATCATAATATTAATGGTCGCGCCGACAGATACCTTATCCAGATAGACATGCGTTCCTTTTAAATGCGATGCCTCTGCAATAATCAGGCCGTGCTGAATGGACACGTCTGCGCCTAAAGCCCGAAAGCCTTTTAAATGAAGGTCAATCGGCCTGCTGCCGATATCACAGCCTCCCGGCAGCGCTACTTCTGCATGATTGTATTTTCCGAGCAATGCGCCTAAGAGATAATAAGATGCACGTATTTTTTTGATATATTCGTATTCCACGCAAAGCTCGCGGATTAAAGAGCCGTTTATTTTTACAGTATGTTCATCTATACGGTCAATCTTTGCCCCAATTTCCGCCATGGCTTCTAAAAGCACATTGATGTCACGCACATTGGGAAGATTATCAATCGTAACCGTCTCGTCTGCCATAATCGCTGCCGCCAGAATAGCCAGCGCTGCATTTTTGGCTCCCCCTATCTCTACTTCTCCGACCAGCGGAATACCACCCTTAATCACATAATACTGTTCCATCTCACACCTCAATCTGTCATGCTCTATCTCTTTCTAACATACCCTCATTAACACGTAATTATAGTAGCTGATTTTATTTTTTGTCAATACTCGTATAAAAATTATAGCAAAAACATATATTTTTTCTTAAATTTCTGTAAACAATCTGTTCAACTGTTACGATGTTTCAAAGAAAAAAACGCTTCCCATAATCATATATTATGCCAAAAGCTATATATGGTTCCGGTTTTGCAGCAAAGCTGCTTTGCGGTTTCACGCTTTACCGGGCAAACTGGCTGTTATAAAGTGTCGCATAAAATCCTTCTTTTTTCAAGAGCTCCTTATGTGAACCCTGCTCTATAATTTTGCCGCCCTTCATTACAAGAATCACATCTGCCGTTTCAATAGTAGAAAGGCGGTGAGCCACGATAAAGCTTGTCCTTCCTTTCATCATAGCGGCAAACGCATTTTGTATTTTCATCTCTGTACGTGTATCGATAGAAGATGTCGCTTCGTCTAAAATCAGCATCGGCGGCAGGCAGAGCATTACGCGCGCAATGCATAAAAGCTGCTTCTGTCCCTGGGAAAGATTGCCTCCGTCTTCTGTAATACGTGTTTCATAACCGTCCGGCAGACGCTTGATGAAGCTGTGGGCATGCGCGGCTTTTGCGGCATTTATCATCTCTTCGTCCGAAGCATCCGGTTTCCCCATACAGATATTTTCACGCACTGTTCCGCTGCGCAGCCATGTTTCCTGCAGCACCATTCCATAAGAGCCCCGGAGGCTTTTACGGGTAATGTTTTTAATATCCGTCCCGCTGACTTTAATGCTCCCGCCGTCCGGGTCGTAAAAACGCATCAGCAGATTAATCATCGTTGTTTTCCCGCAGCCGGTCGGCCCGACGATTGCAATACGCTGGCTCGGAAGCACTCTGAGGTTAAAGTCTTCAATCAGTCTCTGCTGCGGTGTATATGAAAAGCTTACATGCTCGAGATTCACACTGCCATCCGCATGCTCTAACACAAGCGCCGATGCGGAATCCGGAACCTGAGGCTCTTCTTCAATCAGTTCCAAAAGACGCGCCGCACAGGCAAGTGCATTCTGAAGCTCCGTAATTACACCCGATATTTCATTAAAAGGTTTCGTGTACTGGTTCGCATAGCTTAAAAAACAGGACAGCTGCCCGACGCTCAGGCTTCCATTTATCACAGCTAACGCCCCGAATACTGCCACGCCTGTGTATACAAGGCTGTTTACGAACCGCGTGGCAGGATTGGTAATCGAAGAAAAGAAAATCGCGCTCAGGGAATGCTTTTCTAGATTTTCATTAATCTTATCAAACTGCCTCAGCACTTCTTTTTCCCTGCCGAATGCCTGCACTACTTTCTGACTGCCTATCATTTCATCAATCAGTGCCGTCTGCGCGCCTCTGCTCTGAGACTGCTTTTGAAACATCTGATACGTGCTCTTTGCAATAAACGCGGCCATCAGAAGCGACACCGGCGTTACAACAACTACCACTATCGTAATTTTGATATTAATAGAAATCATAAAACACAGAGTTCCGGCAATCGTCAGCACACCGGTAAACAGCTGTGTAAAACCCATTAAAAGCCCGTCGGCAAACTGGTCTGCATCCGCTATGACGCGGCTTACAATTTCTCCTGTAGAGTGCGCATCTAAATACTTTAATGGAAGTATCTCTATTTTTTGAAATGCTTCTTCACGGATATCCCGGATAACCTGATACGTAATCCGGTTATTAATGACATTCATCAGCCACTGCGCCGCCGCGGTCACTGCAATTAAAATGCTTCCCTTTTTTATAATATCCGCAATTCCTTTAAAATCAACCCTGCCCTTTTGTATAATCAAATCCACGGCATTTCCGGTCAGGATTGGAAAATACAGCGTCGCAAATACGGTAACTGCCGCAAAAAGGAGTGACAAAAATACGAGAACCTGGTACTGGCGGATATATGCGAGCACTTTTCTTATGGTCTGTGACTGCCTGTTTTTCTCTTTCATTCTGCCATCCCCCTTTTCCCATCACCTGATACTGCCTCAGATGCCGGTTCTGCCCGAAACTGGGACGCATAGATTTCCTGATAAACACTGCAGGTTTCAAGCAGCTGGTCATGTGTGCCCATGCCTGCTAATTCTCCGTCATCCAGCACCAGAATACAGTCCGCTGCCTGCACCGAAGAAGTCCGCTGCGATACAATAAATATCGTGGGCTTGTAATCCAGCTCGCGCAGTGAAGCACGCAGCTTTGCGTCGGTTGCGAAATCAAGCGCACTCGCACTGTCGTCTAAAATAAGTATTTCAGGTCTGCGTACCAGAGCCCGTGCAATTGTCAGCCGCTGACGCTGGCCGCCGGACAGATTCTTACCGCCCTGTTCCACCGGTTCATCCAGCCCGAGTTCCTTCGCCTGAATAACATCCGCCGCCTGAGCCGCCTCCACTGCTTCCTGTAACCTTGCGTCATCTGCATCCTCGCAGCCCCATTTCAGATTTTCCCGAATCGTGCCCTTAAACAGCACCGCTTTTTGCATTACAACACCGATTTTACGCCGAAGCTCAGTTATATCATAGGCACGTACATCCTTTCCGTCTACGGTAACCGCGCCTTCCGTCACATCATAAAATCTCGGTATAAGATTTACGATTGTGCTTTTCCCGGAACCCGTACCTCCGATAATCCCAATTGTCTGACCCGCCGCTGCCTGAAAATCAATTCCCTTAACTGCGTATTCACCCGAACCGTGATACGACATGCTTACTCCGTGAAATGCCACTTTCGGCACGCCGTTAATATTTTGTTCAGATTTAATTTTACCCGTTTTTTCGTCAAATGTCAAATCTGTTTCTGGAAGTCCTTCTTCTATATCCAGAACCTCCGCTACACGCCTTCCGCTGGCAGCCGCTTTTGTCACGCTGACAATTAAATTTGCCAGTTTAATAAGTTCTACGAGAATCTGAGACATATAATTAACCAGGGCAACGACTTCACCCTGCGTAATATAGCCTGTATCTACACGTACCGCACCGGTCCATATTAAGACAAGCGTTGCCGCATTAATGATAATATATGTGACCGGATTCGTCAGCGCTGATATTCTCCCTACATACTGCTGATATTCATTCAGCATTTGATTTTTCTCATTAAAGTTATGAATCTCTTCTTCTTCTTTATGAAACGCGCGGATTACCCGGACACCCGTCAGATTTTCCCTTACCAGTGTCAGCACTTCATCCAGCCCGCTCTGTACCTTCTTATAAAGCGGAATACTCACGCACATTACGCCAAATACCACCAGCGACAGCAGCGGAATCGTAACAACAAAAATAAATGCAGCTTTTACATCTACCGTAAACGCCATGACCATTGCCCCGAATACAATAAACGGTGACCTCAAAAACAGCCTTAAAAACAGATTAATGCCGGACTGTACCTGATTGATATCGCTGGTCATGCGCGTAATCAGCGTCGACGTCCCAGTCTGGTCTATCCTGGAAAATGACAGATTCTGAATATGTGAAAATACCGCATGGCGCAGCCTGGAAGCCATACCGACCGCCGCCTTTGCAGCAAAAAACTGTGCCGTTATCGAACAGACAAGACCGATAATTCCCAGCCCGGTCATAACCATACACATACGAATGACATAACTTTTATCACTTCCGGCAATTCCCACATCAATAATTGCCGCCATAACCAATGGAATGATTAATTCGAAAATCGCTTCCAGCATCTTAAACAAAGGTGCCAGAATGCTTTCTTTTCTGTAATCTTTCAAAAAATATAATATCTTTTTCATAACCAGTCCTCGTATTCGCAAAGAAAGACAGCACTGCTGTACAGTATCTGTCTTTGCTGCTTTTTTATTCATTTCGGGCAGAAAACAAATGTCTTTCAGAAAAAGCGGCAGCAGCCTTTTCCTCTTCGTAATCTGTCCCGTCAGTCCCCCTCCTGCTTACAGTTCTTCATCCGGAACCTTCACTCCGTTTCCTATCAGAATACTGTCTGCAAGAATTTCTGCTCTGCCCTCTGCAAAATCTATGCTTCGCTCCCTTTGTCAGAAACATGTCTCCGTCTTCTGCCAGAATCTATGCTTTGCCTTAATCTTAGAATTCCGTCTCCTGCCTCCGTCTTCTGCCAGAATCTATGCTTCGCCTTAATCTTAGAATTTCGTCTCCCGTCTCCTGCCAAAGTCTTTGTTTAACCTTCTGCCGGGGTTTCGCTGCCGCCCTCTGCCGGAGTCTCGCTGCCGCCTTCTGCCGGAACCTCGCCTTCTGCTGGGGTTTCGCTGCTGCCCTCTGCCGGAGTCTCGCTGCTGCCCTCTGCCGGGGTTTCGCTGCTGCCTTCTGCCGGGGTTTCTCCTTCTGCTGGAGTCTCACTGCCGCCTTCTGCCGGAGTTTCGCTGCTGCCCTCTGCCGGGGTTTCTCCTTCTGCCGGGGTTTCACTGCCGCTTTCCGCACCATCATCTGCAGATGTATCTTCTTCAGGCACTTTTATCGTATAAAGTTCATCAAAGTTCACTTTTTTCCATTCTTTTTCATTCACCGTCCATTTACTTGCATCTTTATACCCCTGTAGTACCTCATCATATTTATCAGTACGGCGCTGTGAAAGAATCGAAGATTTTTTATTTTCTGCTGCTTCTTTATCGTCTGTAGAATCCATACGGATAACATAATAAGCACTGTCCGTTTCTACAACAGCATCTGCCATCTGTCCGTCTTTCAGCTTGTCCGCTGCCTTCAGCACTTCTGTATCCATGCTTGTCGTATTGTCATCTTCTTTCAGGTCGCCGGAACCATACGAGCATTTTAAAACAGAATATCCGCCCGTTTCAGCCGCTGATTCCATATTATCTGCCGCGCCTGCTAAAAATTCTTCCGCCTCTGTCTTCGGGTCTTTTTCTTCTTCGCTATCTGCCGCAGTATCTGTTTCACCGGAAGCATCTGATTTATTAAATCTTACATAACTGAATGTTTTCTGAGCGCATTCCTCATCTGTAACATTGGTATCAATTTCTTCTTCAATTTTTGCACGCACTTTTGACTGAACTTTATACAGCCGCAGCATTTCTTCCACATTTTCCTGCGCTGCATTCATTTTACTGACAGCCTCCGCACTGTTATCAGCCAGAAACTGTGAAGCCGCTGCTGTAATAGCTGCTTTTTCTTCCTCCGTTATCTCAACACCGTAGTCGGAAGCATGCGCATCCATCAGATAATATTCCCACAGCTGATCCATAACATTTTTCTTTACAGATTCTGTCATTGTCGTACCGTCCCCGGAATCAGAATCCCACATATCTTCTCCATAATAAGACAGCAAATAAGAATCCATCTGCACAGCCTGGCACTGCGCCATAAAATTTGCAACTCCCATCGAAATTTCCCTGTCATCCAGTGTCGCTGCCGATGCATCTATATTAACTGTGTTTCCGCACCCCGCACTAAAAGACGAGAATACTGCAGCGGCCAGCAAAACTGCCGCAAATTTTTTCATTTTCATATATAAACTGCCTCCTGAATCTTAATTTCTTATTATTCTGCTCTATGCACTGGTTTATTATAGTGCAAATGGACGCTGTCTGCAAGAAGTTTCACGATTTTTTCATAAACTATAAGGGGGGGGAGGGGGGTGGCTTCGCGGACGCCGGGTGACGGGAAGATGCGCTGGATTCCTGTGACGGCTCCGGAATGTTAAGAAGCCCTAAGCATTCTGGAACCGCCGCAGGAAGACCTGGCAAATCCCCTCTCCCGGCGTCCGCGCAGCCATCCCCTCACCATCCATTCAGACACAAATCTTCCCCAGCTCCTCCACAAACCCCTCCACAGCCCCAATCACATCCTGTTTCCCCGCATCCCGGCTGTTTTTCACCAGATGATACACAAACACCGGATTCTTCCCCGCCGCCGTAAATGTCAGCTTCCCGTCATACCCTTTCACCAGCTCCGAAATCCTGTCCGTATGAATCTCCGCGTGTTCATGCAGCATCATCCGTACCGTCATGCCCCTTTGCACAATTTCCTTGATAGATACACGGTGTGCTTTCGCCTTCACCTGAGCTATCGCCAGAAGATTTGTAACCGATTTTGGCGGGTCACCGAAGCGGTCTAACAGCTCCTCTGTCATTTCCTCTGCCTCTTCCTGATTCTGAATACCGGCTACCCTTTTATAAATATCCAGCTTCTGATATTCATTCGGGATATAAGAAGGCGGAATAAACGCGTCCATATCAAGGTCTATGGATGTTTCAAAATCTTCTGTTAAATCGTCGCCCTTTGCCTTCCTGACTGCTTCATTGAGCATTTTGCAGTACAGGTCATAGCCGACTGCCTCCATATGCCCGCTCTGCTGCGCACCGAGGAGATTTCCCGCACCGCGGATTTCCAAATCGCGCATGGCGATTTTAAAGCCGCTTCCCAAATCCGTAAATTCTTTAATCGCCGCCAGCCGCTTTTCTGCCACTTCCTTGAGCATTTTGTCACGCCTGTACATCAGGAATGCAAAAGCGGTGCGGTTGGAACGTCCTACACGCCCGCGCAGCTGGTAAAGCTGGGAAAGTCCCATGTTATCCGCGTCCTGGATAATCATGGTGTTGACATTAGAAATATCTAATCCTGTTTCAATAATTGTGGTTGATATCAGTACATCAATCTCTCCGTTGATAAACTGATACATAATATTTTCTAACTCCCGCTCCTTCATCTGTCCGTGCGCAATGGCTGTAACCGCATCCGGCACAAGACTTTGTATTTTTGCAGCCACGTCCTCTATCTGGTTTACGCGGTTGAATACATAGTATACCTGGCCGTCTCTGGCAAGCTCCCGCATAATGGCTTCCCGCACCATTTCTTCATTATATTCCATAACATAAGTCTGAATTGGCACGCGGTCTACCGGAGGCTCTTCTAATACGCTCATATCGCGGATGCCGATAAGGCTCATATGAAGTGTCCTTGGAATCGGCGTGGCTGTCAGTGTGAGGACATCTACATTTGTTTTCAGCTTTTTGATTTTTTCTTTGTGCGTTACTCCGAACCGCTGTTCCTCGTCCACGATTAACAGCCCGAGGTCTTTATACTGTACGTCCTTTGACAGTACCCGGTGTGTTCCGACAATAATATCTACGCTGCCCTGCTTTAACCCTTGTATTGTTTTCTTCTGCTGGGCCGGTGTGCGGAAGCGGCATAAAAGCCCTACGGTAACCGGAAAATCCTGCATCCGCTGCACAAAATTGTTATAAACCTGCTGTGCTAAAATCGTAGTAGGCGCTAAATAGACGACCTGTTTGCTTTCCTGTACGGCTTTGAATGCCGCACGTATGGCAATCTCTGTCTTGCCATAGCCTACGTCGCCGCAAATCAGACGGTCCATGATTTTTGTGCTTTCCATATCCCGCTTTGCTGCTTCTATAGCCAGCTCCTGGTCTTCGGTTTCCTCAAACGGGAACATTTCCTCAAATTCTCTCTGCCAGATGGTATCCGGGCCGTAAACATACCCTTTCTGACTCTCTCTTGCCGCATAAAGCTGCACCAGTTCTGCGGCAATTTCTTTGACGGCGCTTCGGACTTTTGACTTTGTTTTTTTCCATTCCAGACTGCCGAGACTGTTAAGCTTCGGCTTACGCTCTCCAGTCTGTGTATATTTTTGAATCATATCAAGCTGCGTAGCCAGTATAAAAAGCGTGCCGCCTTTTGCATATTCAATCTTGATATAATCTTTTGCGGTTCCTTCTACTTCGATTTTTTCAAGGCCCTTATAAATTCCCAGGCCGTGATTTTCATGAACGACATAATCTCCGACACTCAGCTCTTCAAAGGTTACCGTCTTCCCGCCTTTTTTCGCATGGCGGCGCTTTTTCTTCTTTTTCTCCGCCCCGAAAATATCGCTCTCAGATATGACCACAAATTTCAGCATCGGGTATTCGTAGCCGCGTTTTACCTTGCCGTACAGAGTCATCACTTCTCCCGGCTTCACAATGTGGTCGTAATCCTCGGTATAAAACGCATTCAGACCCTCATCCGCTAAATCCTGGGCCAGCCTCTGTGCCCGCGTCCGGGAACCGGATAATAAAATCACCTTATAATTTTTCTTTTTAAACTGCTGCAAGTCTTTTACGAGCAGTTCAAAGCTGTTGTTATACGGATTCACAGTCCGCGTCTGCATTGGATAGACCCGTGACACGGAAATTTCGGGTATCTTTAATTCCAGCGTCGCCAGCGCGATTGTACGAAGCCGCTCCATCCGCGCAAATATCTCTTTTGCACGAAACAGCGACTCCATCTGTCCCGGCAGAATATATCCTTTTTCCAGACGCTGCTGCATGCTGTCAATATATTCCGTCTCCACTGCCAGACTCTGCTGCGCGATGCGGACCGGTTCATCCAGAACAATCATGGTATGCTCCAGGTCAAAATAATCCAGAAGCGATACGGTCTTTTTCACAAAATAAGGCAGATAAGCATCTAAATTAGCACTGCTTCCAAGCTCTGAGAGTTCTTCGACAAATGTATCCGCCGCGTTTTTCAGGCGGGACGCTTCCTCGGTCTTCATTTCCCGGCGCAGTCTTTCTGTCACTGTGTTCTCTTCTTTCCGCAGACGCCGGATACCCTCCTGCAGTGTCTCCTCATTCAGTACAAATTCATTTGCCGGATAGATTTGTATCTCTGCCAGGTTTTCAATCGAACGCTGGCTGGAAGCCTCAAAGCTGCGAATCGAATCTATTTCATCTCCCCACAGCTCGATTCGGTACGGATTGTCCTCTGTCAGCACATAGACGTCGAGTATTCCGCCGCGCACAGCAAACTGCCCCGGAGCCTGCACCTGGTACTCCCTCTCATACCCCATAACTGCCAGTTCTTTTTGTATCGCGTTCATATCTACGGCATCGCCTGTTTTCAGCTTTTTTACCATCGACAAAAAGCCGGCTGGCTCTGCCATCCGGTTCATAAGTGCATCAAACGTAGTCACAACTGTACAGTTCTGTGCGCCCGCTAACAGTTTCAGCACGTCCAGGCGCTCTTTTGCAATTTCATTTCCGCGAATATCCGACTGATAAAAGAGGATATCTTTAGCCGGAAAGTAACGGACATTTTTATCAAAAAAACGGTACTCCTCACAAAACTCCCTTGCACGCTGCTCTGTGAATGTCACAATCAGACGGCTGTATTCTTCCCCGCTCAGACAGTGAATCAAATGCAGTTTCTGCGAGTCAATACAGCCGGTAAGTTCTAAAACGCCAGTTCCAAATCCATTCGAAAGAGCAGTCCTTATTTCTCTGTATTCTGCCATAGCCAAAAGCGGCTCGATAAATGCATTCATGATTCCTTACTCCTATTCGGATTGTACTCAAAATTATATCTGCTTTTTCTTTTTATTAAACAAATTCATTGCCTGCCCGGCCTCGTCTGAAACAATCAGCTCCACCGCCGCGGCAGCGTCTTTCATGGCATCTTCCACTTCTGCCCGTTCCTCTTTCGAAAAATGTCCCAGCACATAATCGGCTAAATCCCAGCCCGCCGGCTTTTGTCCGACACCGATTTTAATGCGCGCAAAGTCCTGCGTCCCGGCATGGGCAATAATGCTTTTGATTCCATTATGCCCGCCGGCGCTTCCTTTCATGCGGACACGCAGACTGCCCGGCTCCAGGCTGATATCATCGTATATTACTAAAAGCTGCTTTGCCGGGTCGAGCTTGTAGAATTTTAAAAATGCCCCGATGGATTCTCCGCTGTTATTCATAAAGGTCTGCGGTTTTATCAGCATTACTTTCTGCCCCGCTATGATTCCGGTACCGCAGACGGCTTTGTATTTCGTCTGGCTCATGGATATCTGATATTTGTCCGCAAGAAGGTCAATGGTGTCAAATCCGGCGTTATGCCTCGTTTTTTCATACTGTTTTGTGGGATTTCCTAATCCGGCTATGATATACATAACTGATGGCTGCTCCTTATCTTTTTTTCGATGCAGCAGGGTGCGCATAAAATCCAGCATCATACATTCTGCCTCTTTGCGATGATATCCGCTGCCTGCGCCAGCTGCTCCTTATCATTCACGCCGGAAATGTCCTCCGGGTTATCCAGCATAAACGCATCCACGCGCAGCCCTTTCCTTTTGATAATTTCCAGCGTATCCGGCAGATAATATTCCCCCTGCGCATTATCCGGCCGCAGCTGGTCCAGCGCTTCTTTTAACTGAAGTGTATCAAATAAATACATTCCAGAATTAATTTCATGCGATTCACGTTCGGCTTCCGTGGCGTCTTTATGCTCCACACTTTTTACAAACTTCCCTTCCGCGTCCCGGATAATCCGGCCATAGCCGTACGGATTGTCTGCGCGTGCAGATAATACGGTGACCGCGTTCTGGTGTTTTTCATGATACTGTGCGAACCGGCTCAGTGTATCCGCTGTAATCAGGGGCGTATCTCCGAAAAGAATCATCGTGGTTCCGTCGTTTCCCAGAAATTCCCGGGCGCACTTTACCGCGTGACCGGTTCCAAGCTGTTCAGGCTGCAGTGTAAAGGTGACATCTTTATGCAAAATAGAACTGCAGACTACGTCCTGCTTATAGCCGACTACCAGGCAGATATCCTGTGCTCCGGCGCCTCTGGCTGCTTCAATCACATAATCCACCAGGCATTTTCCATGGATGGTGTGTACGACTTTGGGCAAATCCGACTTCATTCTGGTTCCTTTTCCTGCTGCAAGGATTACGGCTTTCATATTATTCTGCATCTTTTTCCTCCCTATACGGCTGTCCTGCCGGCCTTTATACAAACATTCCAGCCCGGGCAGCAGTCATGCCGGCCGGGCTGTGTTCTATGATTTTTCGCTCTTGTAGTTTACATCATTTTTGCGAATTTGTCATCTATTATTTATTTCATTTTCTCTCATAAGGCCTTTTCAGCAGCAGTTCCGTCAGGCCGGCCTTACCCCGTACATCTTTCTATCAGCCGCAGCACCCGTCCCGCGCAGCTTCGCACGTCTTCTTCTGCAAGCTCCCCCGTTTCCAGCGCTCTGCGTATACTCTCCTCATCTTTTGCATTACCCGGCATAATGATATCATTTCCAGCCGCGGTGCATTTCCACGGAACACTTCCATCCTCAGGAACTGTCGTATTCCAGTCCGACATTATCACTCCGCCAAATCCCCACTCTTTTCTCGCCACCGTTGTACAAAGGTCTTTGCTGTTTGCTGCGTAAACGCCGTTAATCCGGTTATAAGCTGTCATAATTGCTGCAGGGGCGCACCTTTTTACCGCAGTCTCAAAGCCGCGCAGATAAATCTCTCTGAGCGCACGCTGTGATACACAGACATCCACGCCCATCCGGTTATCTTCCTGATTATTGCATGCAAAATGCTTCAGCGTAACCCCGCCTTTTCCATTCTCCTGAACGCCTGCCGTAACTGCTGCCGCCATGACTCCAGACAAAAACGGGTCTTCTGAATAATATTCAAAACTGCGCCCGCACAGAGGGTTTCTTTGAATATTCATGCCTGGCGCCAGCCACAGGTCCGTGTGAAATTCCTCCATTTCCGCTGCAATCGCTTTGCCAAAACGATACATCAGCCCGGTATCCCATGTCTGCGCCAGCGCTGTTCCGACCGGAAAGGCTGTGCAGAACTGATAATAGGTATCCGCATTTTCATGATGCTCTGCTTCTTCCAAAAAACCATTTTCCAGAGAAGCCAGAACTCCCGCGCCATAGACTCTGCCCGTCTGCCTGTCTGCCTCATAGCTCTGCCGCAGACGCAGTCCTGCCGGCCCGTCCGCCATAATCAGCGAACGCATCTTATATTTTTCTTCCAGCCTTTCCGTTGTCTCTCCGGCTGAACCCGGTACACGGATTCCGGATGAACCGAGGCAGCTGGCGCCCTCCGTGATATTTCCATACAGCACCGGAATCAGCTCTTCTGCTGTCTGTTCCTGTGCATACGCAGATGCAGAAGCCTCCCGCACCGCTTCCTGCGGCTTCACAGGCATTGCCGGCACAAAAGAAATCACCGGCACTCCTGCCTTTTGTGCCTCAGCCATCTGCCGCGCGGCTTTCTGCTTTACAGATTCAGGCGCTTCCAGGTCTTTAAAATCCGCCGTTTTCGGACACACAGTATCCATCACTTCCAAAACCGTCTGCTCCGGTACTTCAAGAACCGCTTCCAGGCTCAGGGAGCGGGAGTGCTTTCCTATCCAGACGCCATATGCTCCGCGCTCAGCCACCCATGCGTGCATTGCTTCGGAATAACTGGCCAGCTGCTTTTGTTCTATCCGAATCGTCATTCTCTGGCTCTGGCCCGGATGCAGCGTATCTGTCTTCGCAAATCCTGCCAGCCTTTGATATTCTTTTGTCATTCCATTCTGCGGCAGTGTCAGATATACCTGTACCACTTCCCTGCCGCAGTAATATTCTCCGGTGTTTTTGACAGAAACGGTGACCTCTATTCCATCTCCAGCCGCCTGAACCGCTTCCGTCCAGATGGAAAAATCCGTATACGACAGCCCGTATCCAAACGGAAACAGCGGCTGTATGCCAAAGCTGTCAAAGTACCGGTACCCGACATAAATGCCTTCCCGGTATTCTTCTCTTTCCAGATTTCCGTTCAGATAACTATAATTTTCTGCCGATGGATAATCCTCATAGTGCTCTGCCCATGTCGCCGTCAGCCTTCCTCCCGGCAGCGCCCTGCCATACAGAACATCCGCTGCCGCACGTCCGCCTTCCTGTCCGGGCAGTGAAATATTTAAAACTGCCTGGATATTCACAGCTTCTTTTAATATATCCGTCAGTTCCACCGCAGCGCCGGCATTTAATATTAGCACTATCGGGATATTCTGCTTGTTCAGAAATAAAAGGTCTTCCCGCTCTTTCTCGCTTAAATCATAATCCCCCGGAACCTTCCTGCGGTCTTTTCCTTCACCTGCTATACGGCTGATGACATACATTGCCACACAAGCCTCTTTCACATCCCCCGGCGTTATTTTGCGGCCTTCAGGAAGCGAAAAGGGATTCATGGCATACGCATCAAACGGATTTTCCACTTTCTGCGCATCCTTAAGCACCTTTTCCTTCCATAGATTTCTTGCATTTTCATAGCGTTTCTCATAGTCCGAAATCCATGCCTCGTCCGCTACTGCCGCTCCGGCTTCCTTCAGTCCTCTGTAGATGGAAATACTCTCCCGGTTATTCACATCTCCAGAACCAATGCCGCCTTTTACCGTGTATACAGCCCCTCCTCCAAACAGAGCAGCCGGTTTTGCTGTCTCTAAAGGAAGCAGGCCTTCATTTTTTAATAAAACAAATCCCTCTGCTGCCGCTTCCCTGGCCAGCTTTGCATGTGCAAGCTCCCGTTTTGAAGCCTGGCTGCTCTGTGTACCGCTGTAAAATCTCTTTAACTTTTCCATAGCTGACTCCTTTCCAAATTTTTCTATTATATAAAGACATGAAAAAAGGGAATAACGGCGCCTGAATTTCCAGCAGAATCAGGCGCCGTTATTCCCTCAGACATAGCAGATATCGTTTTTATTCCTTCACGCCGCCTAATGTCACGCCGGCAATAATATATTTCGACAGCAGCAGATAAACAATGATAATCGGTACGATTGCAACTGTAATCATCATATAAATTTTAGCCATATCAAAATTCATATAATCTGCCCCTCGTAAAGTAGCTATCAGTATCGGCACTGTCATTTTATTTTTTGACTGAATCACCAGCGCCGGAACGAAATAATTATTCCAGGAGCCGACAAACGTAAATATTGCCTGAACTGCGATTGCCGGTTTCATAATCGGGATTACAATCCGGTTAAACGTCTTAAACTCACCGGAACCGTCAATTCTGGCCGCTTCTATCAGTGACAGCGGCAGTGATGACTGCAGATAGCTGTACATAAAGTAAAAAACAGACGGAGATGCAATCGACGGTATGATAAGCGGAAGCAGCGAATCATACATGCCCATATTCGTGACCAGACGCAGGAATCCCATTGCCGTAACCTGAGTCGGCATAACAAGGATTGCCATAATAAACGTAAAGGCCGCCTTTTTTCCTTTAAAATCATACGCATAAAGCCCGTATGCTGTCAGTGCAGAAAAATATGTACAGATTGCTGCCGAGCATCCTGAAACAAGCAGACTGTTTAAAATACCGCGAAACATCGGAAATGTACCGTCATTTGCCACATTCTTCAGATTTTCCAGTAAATGTGTCCCAGGAACAGCTGAAAATCCTTTCTGAAGTTCCGCATGGGAACGTGTTGCATTGACAAACAGGATGTAGAAAAAGAACAGGCACATAAACGACAGAATCACAAGTACAATATGTGCAAAAACTGTACGTACACGGTTAGCTCCATTTGAATTCATCATTTTTCTCCTTCCTAATGCCTTGCATTTTTTCTTGCTTTTTTAGCTGCTGCTTTTGACCCGTCAGGATCGTCATTATTGGTCATACGGTATACGACAAAACATAAAATCCCGCTGACAATAAACAGATATACAGACAGTGCGCCCGCCATGCCGTAATTTTTGCTCTTTAAATGGCTGTTCAAAAACATAATCAGCGTCATGGATGTACGGTCCGGGCTTCCCTGCCCGTTTGTCAGTATCTGCGGCACATCAAACATCTGCAGCCCGCCTATAATAGAAGTAATCAGCGTATAAGCAAGAATCGGCCTTATCAGCGGCAGTGTAATGCGGAAAAACCTCTGCATGCTGTTGCATCCGTCCAGCTCTGAGGCTTCAAAAATATCCGGGCTGATACCCATAATCGCAGCCATCAGCATAATGGTCGTATTGCCAAACCACATCAGAAAATTCATCAGCCCGACCAGTGAGCGCGTTCCAAATACGGTGCCCAGAAAATCAACCGGCTCGCGGATAATCCCTATGGACATCAGAATCGAATTAATCGGACCGTTCGTGGAAAACATTGTAAAAAACAGCATTGCAAACGCAGAAGCCATAATCAGATTCGGCAGATAAATAATAACCTTAAAGAACTGCTGCCCGCGGATTTTCAGCCTGACATCCACGAACCATGACGCCAGAAGCAGTGCAATGACAATCTGCGGAATAAATCCGATAATCCATAAAATCAGCGTATTTCCGGCATATTTAAACATATCGGACTTTAACAGGTCTGCATAATTAGCCATCCCGATAAAATTCGGCCCGATTTCTTTAATTCCCGAACGGTAATATTCATAAAAACTGTAACGGAAGGTATCTGCCAGCGGTATTAAAGAAAAAATAAAAAAGCTGGCAAAAAATGGAATAATAAACAGATATCCCCATTTCGCATAACTGATGCTTTTTTGTTTTGGCTGCATAAGCACACTCTCCTTTCCTCTTTACACACGCGGGGCCGGAAAGCCCCGCTGCTTCTGTTTTCTTATTCCGGCCACTGTACCTGAGTGATTTCTGGATAACGTTCGATAATCGCCGTTTCAAAATTGGCCTTTGCTTTGTCAAAATCAACCTGGCCCTGGAAATAATCACTGAAAGCATTCTGTATCAGTTCCACGCACCCCTGGTCATAAGCAGATAACGGAGCCATAACAATCGTTTCCGCAACAGGCGTGAAATATTTAAATGCATTCTGTCCTCCAAGAAACTTCGACGGATACAGATTATCATTTTCTGCTGCTTCTTTCATGAGGCTCTTTGTATTCGTAAACTCTGCATATTCCTGAGAAATCTTTGCCAGATTATCTTCGTCTGCCGTCAGTGAAAGGATAATATCTTTTACATGTTTAGGATTGTCTGTACCTGTGCATGCATGAATATAAGAACCGCCCCAGTTATATTCCTGCGGAGGATTTGTAACAGCCCAGGCACCGATATCGCCGTCCCAGTTATCCTTTAATGTAAAATCAATGCCCCATGCAGGGAAAAGGAACGCAAATACTTTTGACTCCGTACTCATAGCCTTGTTCCAGTCGTCATTCCACTGCCCTTTTACTGTCTTATCAAAATATCCTGCATCCAGCCATTCTTTGGAATCTTTTATCCAGTCCATAATCTTTTGGTCCACTTTCAGAACTGCTTCTCCCGGAACTTCTCCCGGACTTACCCATGGCTGTGAAATACTGTTTCCATAAAGCCGGAACGTATCTGCATACGAAGCAAATGTTAAATATCCTTTGTCCTTGAGTTCCTGTGCAGTCTGTTTCATGGTATCCCAGTCTTTTACTTTCTCTGCAATTTTTTCAGGGTCATCTGTACCGAACGCATCCATTGCAATATCTCTGCGGTAAACCAGTAATCCAGGACAGCACTGCCATGTGGAAGCTCTCTGCACGCCATTAGCATCCGACGCAGTCACTTTTGAAAATTCATACTGGTCCGCCAGGTCTGTATCCGGGTCAATGCCAAGGTCTGCCAGCGGCATGGCCACGTCTGCTTCTGCATCTGTGTATTTATATACATAATCTGTTTCTGACAGGAAAATGTCCACCTTATCATCAGCCGCGGCATCTGCCTGATTGATAAGCGCTTCGTCTAATTTCTGCTGATAAACGCCGTCCTGGTTCGGATTTATAATCCAGTGAATTTCTGTACCGTCTTTTAGATAGGTAATCGTTCCGTCTTTGGATGTTTTCTTCACTTCCGGGTAAACTGCCTGGACACGCTTGCTGAATTCGTTATTCCAGCTATAAACATTAATCACTTTTCCTTCTTCCGCATCCGATTCTCCCGATTCTCCCGTTTCTGAATCGCCGGCTGTCTTTCCTCCCGCTGCAGTTCCCGAATCTGAATTGCCACAGCCAGCCAGAGTTCCAGCTGCAATTACTGCAGTCAGCATCATACTTACCAGTTTCTTTTTCATTTTAAATTCCTCCTCTTTTATAATTATAATTTAATTCCCTTTCATGATACATTATAGCGTGCTGTATTTGCTGTTTATACAATATCAATCAGCAAAATGTCAAAATCATGACCTGAAAATTCAGGAAATATACAGCTCAATTTCGGAGTGCTCTTTCATCAGATATTCAGGAATATAATTACCCTCCAGTATTTTTCCATCTAATACAAGCTGTTTACAGCCGCACTGTGCATGTCCGGGATTTCGTACAGTTATATGCAGATGTTTTCCCCTGAAATCTTTTTCGATTTCAAATGCTTCCCAGTCTTTCGGAACGGCCGGCTCTATTTTAAGCCCGTAAAAATCCGGCCGCATTCCTAATATTCCTTCTACACAGCCTGTCATAACGGTAGAAGCGGTACCTGTGAGCCAGTGCACATGAGACTGCCCGAAATGCAGGCTGTCTTTTCCTTCGGTAAACTGCCCATAGCAGTATGGCTCCAGCTTACGGATTTCTGCCCGGTCATTCTGTGCCGACGGTGCGTTTTCCATAAAATATGCAAAGGCCCTCTCTCCGTGTCCGCACAGTGCTTCTGCCAGAATCAGCCAGCCCTGTGACTGGGAGAAGATTCCCGCATTTTCTTTGACTCCGGCGTTATAAATAACCGCTAACGCCCCGTCAAAAGCATGTTCATGATACGGCGGCGACATCAGCACTGCTCCGTATTCCGTATTCAGCCCGCAGTACACGCTCTCAAGCGCTGCATCGGCTTTTCCGCTGTCTGCCAGGCCGCTGATTACCGCCCAGCTCTGAGGATTCAGCCACAGATTTGCTTCCGGGTCCGAACGTCTGCCGATATACTCTCCTTTTTCTGTAATTCCCCGTATAAACCGGTCTTCGTCCCAGCAAAGGCTCATAATCGCATCACCCAGCGTTTTCTGGGTTTTATCCAGATATGTCAGATACTGTTCGTCTTTTTTATATTCTGCTAACTTCTTTAAAATCGTCATTGCGTAATAAAGCTGGAATGCGACAAAAGAAGATTCTCCCTCACTGCCAAGCCTCAGACAGTCGTTCCAGTCTGCATACAGTCCGGCAGGCATGCCGTGTTTTCCCATATGATTCATAGAAAAACCTATAGCCCGCTTTAAATGTTCATATACACTGCCTTCCTCTTTATCTGCAAACGGGATGATTTCATCTATAAACTCCAGATTTCCTGATTCTGCTATGTATTTGTAAACCGTTGGAAACAGCCATAAAGCATCGTCCGCACGGTATTGCGGATGTCCGGTTTCTTTCACATAGGAAGCATCATCCGGCGTGTCTTCATGCCCCGGATTATGAGTAAACTTTACAAGAGGCAGCCCGCCGCCATTCGCAGCCTGGGCAGACAGCATAAACCGGATTTTTTCAGCCGCCATTTCCGGGTCCAGATGCAGGATTCCCTGAATATCCTGAACGGTGTCGCGGTATCCGTATCCGTTCCTAAGACCGCAGTATATAAAAGAAGCCGCGCGCGACCAGATAAATGTCATAAAACAGTTATAGGCGTTCCACGTATTTATCATCGTATCAAATTCCCTGCACGGCGTTTTTACCTGAAAATGAGACAGTTTCCCATGCCAGTAAGCAATCAGTTCTTCCTGTTCCTGCCGTGCTGTCCTGCCAGGATTCTCATACCGCTTTAAAATCTCCTCTGCCTGTGCGTCTTCCTTCATGCCCAGCACAAAAGCCAGCTCTTTCGTTTCTCCCGGCTGCAGTACAATATCCGCTGTAAGAGCGCCGCAGCCATTTCCGTTATAATTAAGCTCATTGCCCAGATTTCCCTGCAGCACCCCCTGGGGATTGCTGTAGCTGTGATAGCGGCCTAAAAATTTCTCTTTATCGCCGCAGTAAGAAGACACCAGCGCGCCTGCCAGGCCAAAAAACCGTTCTGTCACAGTTTTTTCATCCATGTCTTTTCCTTCTTCCAGCTTATCCAGATTGCCGTGTATCATCTGGCAGATACGGTTTCCCCGAAACACAGTCCTTGTAATAAACAAAGAATACTGCAGGTTTACCTGATCCTGTTCGTAATTGCTGTTATTCGTAAATTCCGCATATCCTGTAATGCTTAAGCTCCTCGGCTCCTGAGACTGATTCGTCACTTTCAGCCCCCACACTTCATAAGTCTGATTCAGAGGAACGTAATACAGCGCCTGCGAATGGATACCGCTGTAATCTGCCGTCATCTTTGTATAGGCAGTTCCATGGCGGCATTCACACTGATAGGAAGACAGTTCCCTGCCCACAGGCTGCCAGGACGCTGACCAGTAATCCTTTGTCTTATTATCGCGGATATAAATATAACGCCCCGGCTGGTCGAACTGATTAAAAATGTAACGCAGGATTCTGCCATTTGCACCGGATTTCGCAAAACTGTACCCGCCTGCATTATTCGAAATAACTGCCCCGTATTCCGGAGAGCCAAGGTAATTTGCCCAGGGAGCCGGCGTATCCGGCCTGTCAATTACATATTCACGTTTTTCGTCATCAAAATATCCAAATCTCATATCCTCTCTCCTTTTCCGCCTGTATCCGCTGCGGCTGTTTATGTCTGTCATTATAGGGGCTCTGCATAATTTTCTATACAAAGGTATATACAAAAATGTCAAAATCATGATATAATATGCCCACACAAAATACACCGCACAGCGAAAGGGGCCAGAAGATGAATTTACAAAAAGAATGGCATCAGCAGGAACTCCAGAATGTAGAAGAATCATTTACTCACCGTCCATTAGAAGAAGAATATACATTTTACAATGCTGTCAGCTCCAGCGATATCAACTACGTGCAGGAAAACTGCCAAAACAATGTATTCAGAAAACCGGATGGAATGGGAGTTCTCTCCACGAATCCCCTGACCAATATCCGATACCATTTTGTAATTACCGTTGCAATGATTGTGCGACACTGCGTAGAAGCCGGAATGGAATTAGAACAGGCATACCGGCTGAGTGATTTTTATATTTTGAAAATGGATTCCTGTACATCCATTGATATGATTTGCAGGCTTCATGACAGCATGGCGCTTGACTATACCGGAAAGATGCTTCTTTTAAAAAAAGACTGCGTCATATCCAAATCTGTCATCCGCTGTATGGATTATGTTTATAACCACTTGAACAGCCGCATCACTATTGAAGAACTGGCTGAGCATACAAATCTGTCCGCCGGATATTTATCAAGACTATTTAAAAAAGAACTGGGTATCCCAATCAGCAGTTACATTATGGAAAAGAAAATAGAAAAAGCGGAGAACCTGCTGAAATATTCGGATTACAGCCTGATAGAAATCGCAAATTACCTGGCTTTTTCTTCTCAGAGCCACTTTATCCAGTCCTTCCGCAGGCTGGTGGGGTTAACGCCTAAAAAATACCGTGATAAATATTACAGGACGGCCTGGTAAAAGGGGGATTTTATCCCCCCCCCCCTTGTTTTAACCAAGCCGCCCCAGTCCGATTTCAATGATATGCATATCTTCCGGCAGAGCCTTTATTTTCCCCCTCTCAAGGACTGCTGCACCTCCAAGTATCTGCAGCGGAATCTTGCTGTCACAGGATGCGCTTTTCAAAATATATTCCCCATAGCTGAGCTTTTGAGGATTTTTAAATATAATCCGAAACTGCTTTGCTGCGAATAGCAGCTGAATCCATGCATTTCCGCTGCTGTCAAACTGTTCTTTTAAAAGCTTCGGCTCAATCAGCATGTCGCCTGTTTTGCCGCGCACGCCAAAGACCTGAGTAACAGCTGTGAGCATGTACCAGCTTGCAGCGCCCGTTAAATAGTGATACATTCCCCTTCCGCTGCTGTTAAAATATTCCGGAATGCCCGGATATATTTTGCTTGTTTCAAACTCCATGGCCGTATCCGCTAACGACTGCAGCGCTTTATATCCTTCCTTTACAAATCCCCTCTGGTACAGTGCATTGCCAAACATAACGGTCATATGTGAAAATACGGCTCCGTTTTCTTTTTCCCCATATGCAAATCCAAACATTCTGCCTAAATCATATTTCTGCTCATGAAAATCGGTATTCAGGCGGTATCCGCCGGCTTTTTTATCATAAAGATAACGGTCTGCACTTTTGCAGATACCGGCTGTCTGTGTGTCGTCTGCCGTCCGGCTCATAATGGCAAATACCTGTCCGGTCAGCATCATCCGGACTTTTCCGTCAAAAAATCCTTCCACTGCACGGCCGTGATTGTCATAATAGCTGTTGAACCAGCCTTCTTCTTTTCCTTCCTCTCCTTTTATCCATTCCGTATTCCGGATATGCGACATCATCCATTCTGCTTTATGCCTTAAATTATCTGACAGTTCCATTACATCTGCCTCTGTTTTATTTCCGCTGACCTTGTGAATACAGGAATCCAGATATACTTTTAAGATTTGGTTTTTTGCAGCTGACTGGTCATATACACTGTTCTCATCTTTTAAAAGAACCAGCATTTCTTCCAGAAGTTCTGTCTTCTTCCATCCATGCTTCTGTGCCAGGATTCGGAGGAAATCCGAAAGCTGCATGAGATTTCCCGCATAAGCGCAGGTAAATGCAACACTCTCGCCCCGCTCTGCTGCCATATCCAGCGCATCATTCCAGTCCGCACCGCGCAGTCTGATATGGTTATGTTCTCCTGTTTCATAAAAAGCGCATAAATGCTGCAGCAGCAGATGTTCCAGAATGCTTCCATAGTAAATGTCCCCGTTCCGGCACCTTAGCTGCACTCCGTAAGAAACATCCCAGTCTGCATCCAGGCTGGTTCCCCGCTGTGCCTGCTCATCTTTAAAATAAACTGCCTGTTCGTTTAATATACCGGTATCTCCGGTCTGGTCAATATACAGCTTTATGGTCAGAAACGGCCAGACCCCGTGGTCCATCCAGACACGCGCGATTCCATTGCGGTCTGCAAGAAATTCTCCCTGTTTTTCACCTATAATCGTAGCATTCGTTCCGTCAATACGGATACCTGCACAGTTATCAAGAATCATCTCTCTCACGCCGTCCGGGTCCATGATTAAAAGCGACAGGCAGTCCTGCCACAAATCCCTCCATCCTCTGCCGCCTCTGCCGTAATCATGATGCGGCAGAAAAGAGCACCCGTACAGACGTCTTAAAACCGGCTGAAAATTTACCCAGCGCATAAAATTATCAAACTGTTTACTGCCGGTACCATACCGTACATTTATCTTTTTCTGCCAGTATTGCTTTGTCTCCTCTAATGCCTGTTCCACCTGTTCTGAAGTCTGATAAGCAGAAATTATTTCTTCTATTTCTGCCTCCTGGTCTGTAACACCCATTACAATTGTATATGTGACAGATTCCCCGCACCCGATTTGAACAGGCTGGAAACGGATACCGCCTAATGCTTCCTTCCCTTCCAGGCTGCTTCCCGCAGGTACTCCTCTGCCATTTTCACGTATCTTCTGCGGATTTGTAAAGCTGCCTCCTTCGCCAATAAAATCTTCCACAGCCGGATAAAAATCTTCCGGCTTTTCCCCCTTTCCTGTCATCCCGCACACAAAATAAGTCAGATTGTTTTTCCGGTGCCCGCGTTCGTCAAAAGAAAGTGCCGGTCTGACGTATACCCCATAATCTGTAGTCTTTATTCTGTGAAGCAGAGATGTGACGTGCCTGTGGTCACGAATATTGTCTGCGCTTCTCCCAAAAACAGGAACTGCGGCCGTCGGCGTAAGCGTCAGACTGTCTTCTCCTGTATTATATAGTGTCACATGCATAATCTCCGCATTATGCATGACCGGGACAAAAGAAGTAACCTCTGCTTTCAGTGAATATTTCGAAGATTCCCTCGTAACCGTATGCCACATAAATCCGGCTGTCAGCCGGCTTGTGTCCTGCTCAGCCGTAAATTTTCTGCTTTCCTGTTCCGCAGATGCCCCGGCTGCCGACCAGATACCGCCGTCCCGCATCCTGCACCAGAAGTTTCTTCCAGAACGGTTATTATGCAGATTTTCCGCACTGACGGGTTCCATCAGAAACGCGTTTTGATTTATTTTAATATCCCCTCCCAGATTTGGTGTCAGCGAACTTTTAATTCCTCCTTCTCCTGCAATCGGAAAATAAAGATAACTATAATTTTCCGGCTGTTCTATCGTAAAAACAGCATTTTCATCTGCAAATCGTACTGCGCACATAAGCCTTCAATACCTCCCTGTCTTTTTAATACTGCAGTCTGAAATAAAAACTGCTCTTTGTATTGTTAAATTTTATCTGCCTTTTGGGAAAAGATATATCACAATACGCTGAAAAATATCAAATACATGATATGTCATTGACTGGCTCCAGACAGATATTCTGGCAGCAGTTCAGACAAGCTGACCTGTTACATATTCTGCTCTTCTCAAAACAGTCCTGTTTATTACATACTTTACACTCTTAACCGCATGCGTTATAATAACAGTATCAGCAAACAATTACACCCAGCATAAAGGCGGTGAAAATATGGAGGTATCTCAAATGTCGAAAGAAGAAATTACCCAGAGAGCGATTGAGGATTTTTCAAAAGTTCAGCGGCGCATGTTATTAGCAAAAAAAGAAAATGCAGCTGAAACATATGCAGATTTAAAAGAAGAATACATTAATCTGAAGGCATTACTAAATACATTAGGAGTTAATCTTTCACAGCTCGATAAAATTAAAGAATAGCAGTCTCATAACCCCAAAGCAGAGTGTAAAGCCGAATGACCATCACCGGCTTTACACCTTCCATTTCAGCATATTGTAAATCAGGTTCTCTAACCAGTGATTCGTCACCGCCGCACGCATATTTTACTTGCCTTTTCATATACATAATACAAACGCTTCTCAGTGAATGGTGCAATCATTATGAAACCAGCCCTCTTTAAATGCATTGTTTCGATAGAACTCCTGTCTCTTTTAGGAATCGCCGCTCTCACCTGGCTGCATTCTCCGTCCGGTTCTCATCTGGCACAGTTTTTAACCGCCCAGAACACAGCTTCCCCTGCCGCTTCCTCTGCGGATACTGCCGTCTCTCAAAACACCGCTGCCTCCCAGACCGCATCCAGCAGCAAAAACAGTCCTTCAGATACCTCAGAGAATGGCAAAAGCACCCCTTCAGATACCTCAGACAGCAGCAGTCCGGACGCCGGGAATTCTGACGCTTCTGACAATAACAGCTCTGATTCAGACAGTAATCATACATCCGAAAAAGACTTTATCAAATGGGTTGATTTTAATGTAACGAGCCAGGCTATGAACGACGCCTATCAGTATGATTTAAAAGCACACGATACAGACACCCCCATTGACTGGGTATGTCTGCTGGCAGTGCTTGGTGTAAAATACGGCGGTGATTTTAAAAACTACAAATCCAGTGACTTATCCGCCATTGCAGACAAAATATTAAATAAAGAATCAACATTAGAAGAACTGACTGCGGACATGAAATACTACGATTATTACAACGAAGCCTATCATGCTGTACTCGGCGGCTTTGTAGGAGAATACAGGCTGGGAGACTCCAAAGAAATACAGTACGGCTTAAAAGCCTTTTCTCCCATTGCAAAAGGCTTTCCCTATACAGACTACGATGATTTCGGCACTTCCCGCTCCTTCGGCTACCGCCGCCAGCACTTAGGCCATGACATGATGGGGCAGATTGGCACCCCTGTCATTGCAGTGGAATCCGGCTACGTGGAATGCCTGGGCTGGAACCGCTACGGCGGCTGGCGCATCGGTATCCGCAGTTTTGACAAAAAGCGCTATTATTATTATGCGCATCTGCGCCAGAACTTTCCATATAATAAATCTTTAAAAGAAGGCAGCACCGTTACTGCCGGAGATGTCATTGGCTATATGGGACACACCGGCTACAGCGATAAAGAAAACGTAAATAATATCGACATTATACATCTTCATTTCGGACTGCAGCTTATTTTTGACGAATCCCAGAAAGACGGAAACGGGGAAATCTGGATAAACTGCTACGAGCTTGCGCGTTTCTTATCACAAAACCGCTGTGAAACGGCAAAGGACGAATCTACAAAAGAATGGCACCGGGTACAGGAGATGACCGACCCTGCTGTAGAACAGTATAAAGCCCAATAATGTTCAGTATATACAGTTTGCCTTTTCTGAATGTAACGGTTTCGGCAAAGGGGGGGAACATTATGGCCCCTCGGACGCCGGGAGAGGGGATTTGCACGGTCTTCCAGCGGCGGTTCCAGAATGTTTAGAATCCCTAAGTATTCTGCACAGCGTTCACTGTTTTCCATGTAAAGCCCTGTGAAAACCAGCCGGGTGACGGGAAGATGCACCGGCTTCCTGTGACATTGGAGGAATGTTTAGAATCCCTTAGCTTTCTGCCGCAATAACCAGGCGGCGAAGCCGCAGCGGCACCGGTAGCTGCTGGCTG
>CANDJC010000062.1 GCA_947384955.1 uncultured Eubacterium sp.
GGACAAACGGTTTTCAAGACCGCCTCGTTATGACCACTTCGATACCTCTCCATATTATCCGGCGCAACCGGAACATAAAGGATATTATCATCTTTTTTTCAATATGTCAATACCTATTTTTATTTTTTTCAAATAAATCATTTCCTTCTGTGTTTTACAAAAACATCCGCAGTCTCCATATCTTCCGGTGTCGTCACCTTTATATTGCGATAGCTTCCCTCGACAATCTTCACCTTTTTCTGCAGCCCCAGTTCAAGCACCATTGCATCGTCTGTAATATTGGAGGCCTTCTGCTCCAGAACTTTTTCATACGCGCTTAGAATCAGCGGATACTGAAATGCCTGCGGTGTCTGCATCATCCATACACGGTCACGCGGCGGTGTCTGAACAGCTGTCTGCTCAGCATCCGTTATCCTGACCGTATCTTTTGCCGGTACGGCCGCTATACCGGAGCCGTACTGCACCGCCGCCTGAATCGTGCGCTCTATCATTTCCTGGGTAACAAACGGCCTTGCCCCGTCATGAATCAGCACAATATCGGGACTGTGCGCAGCACACAGCCCCTCATATACCGATAAATAACGCTCACTGCCCCCCGGCACAATCTTTTTGATTTTTCGGAACCGGTATTTATCTGCAATTTCTCTTCGGCAGTATTCTGTTTCATTCTGCCCGGTCACTAATATAATTTCATCCGCACAGCTTTGTTCAAAAACACGCAGCGCATAATATATAAGCGGAAAACCGTTCAGCTCCATATATTGTTTTTGGATACCGCTGTTCATGCGGCTCCCTTTTCCTGCCGCCAGCACGATTGCCGTACATTTCATCATCCAGTCTCTCCCAGTTTCAGATTCGGCACTGCATTCAGTGTCCAGCCGTCTCTTCTTCCAGCTTTATATTCATAATAAGCTGCCGCTCCAATCATGGCAGCATTATCTGTGCATAAAACCGGAGACGGGTAATAAAAACGGATACCATGCTTTGTGCATGCCTCCTGCATGCTGCTTCGCAGTACCCCGTTTGACGCGACTCCTCCTGCAATTGCAAATTTTTCCGTATGATACTCCTGCGCTGCCCGCATAGCATTGTCCACCAGCACATCGATTACAGCCTTCTGAAAAGAAGCCGCAACATCTTCCTGAACAATCGGAATCTGTTTCATTCTGCACCCGTTCAGATAATTGAGCACGGCCGACTTCAGTCCGCTGAATGAAAAATCATATTCACTGCCAGTAACCTTTGCCCTTGGAAACCGAATCGCATCCTTATTCCCGCTGCGGGCTGCCTTTTCAATTTTCGGTCCGCCAGGATAGCCCAGGCCGATTGCCCGCGCTGCTTTATCAAACGCTTCTCCTGCCGCGTCATCCCTTGTCCTTGCTACTGTTTCGTACACTCCGTAATCCAGCACCTTCACCAGATGCGTATGTCCGCCAGATACAACCAGACATAAAAAAGGTGGTTCCAGCTCTTTATTTTCTATATAATTTGCACTGATATGCCCTTCTATATGATGCACCCCGATAAGCGGCATCTTTTTCGCATATGCTATGGCTTTTGCCTGCGCCACGCCTACCAGCAGCGCCCCTACCAGCCCAGGACCATAGGTCACTGCAATCGCATCCATATCATCCAAACCCATTCCGGCTGTCTCTAATGCCTGCTCAATGACCTGGTTAATCCTTTCAATATGCTTGCGGGACGCTATTTCAGGCACTACGCCCCCATATAAGGTATGTATGTCAATCTGCGAAGAGATAATATTTGACCTGACATCCCTTCCGTTTACAACAACTGCTGCAGCTGTTTCGTCACAGGAGCTCTCAATTGCCAGTATTTTTATTTCCTGACTGCCGTTCAACGCTGCCCCTCCTATTCTTTTCATTTTGTGTATACAGGCAGTAATTTTTTGTAACAGTCCGGGCAGAACACTAGGATTCTTCCGGGGCGTCTGTCACATGATATGCCACAATTTTCCAGTTTTTATCCTTATCCTGCCGCAGCAGATAAATCTGATAGGTTCTGAAAAAGCTGCCGTCGCCTTCTTTCATAAAATAAGCTGCCTGAACATATGCACATTTTCTGCCCCCGATTTCCCGGTAGCGCACTTCATCTGAATTGCAGACGCTCGTCTGAAGTATTTTTCTGGATTCTTCTTTATAAGAAGCAACTTCCGCAAGCAGCTGGCTTTTATAGGCATCCCTGGGATTATTTTCCAGCAGCTCGTCATCCATAAGCTTTCTAGCCTGTTCCGCCAGTTTATCAAACTGCTCTGTATCATAATCCGTTCCATAGGCGCATTCAATAATACGGTTATAAAATTTAACCACTTCTCTCGGTGTAGGCGGATAAGACTGGTTCAGCTGCCTGGACAAAACCTGGTCCAGCTGGGTAACCTCTACGTCATCTGCCGCTGCCGTGTCGCGGTGCGTCATGTAATAATAACAGCCGACAATCAGTGCGATTACAGCAGCAGCCGCAATCCCTGTTTTCAAATATTTTTTCATAAGCCCCCTCCTCTCTTCCTGTATCAGTGACGGATTCAGGCTTTTCATTCTTCTTCAAACTTCATCACAGCCGTCATGCCGTCCTTTCCCAAATGCGCATTTGAAAAAATCTCACGTACCTTCGGCATATAATCCTCCGCCCGTACAAGCGACGGCGAAAAATGCGTCAGCCACAGTTCCCGGGCCTGCGATTCTTTTGCTACCCGGGCGGCTTCATAAAATGTCATATGCTTATACTGCTTTGCCTTTGCAAGCTTTTCTTTTTCTGCATACATGCCTTCACAGATAAGCAGATCAGACTCTCTGGCATTTTTTACCAGTGATTCTGCAGGCCGGGTGTCTGTGCAGTAAGTCAGCTTAATGCCTTTTCGCGGCGGCCCCATAACCATATCCGGTGTAAACGTCCTGCCATCGTATTCAACGGATGAACCTTTCTGCAGAATGCCCCAGTAGTTTTTCGGAATCTGATAAGCAAGAGCCTGGTCTGCCTGAAAACGTCCCTGTCTCTCAATTTCTATCGTATAACCGTAACACAGAACATTATGCCGGACCATAAATGCAGTAATTTTATAGCCGTGCAGGCGAAACACCTGCTCCGGCTCTGTAATTTCGATACACTGAATCTCAAAAGGCAGTTCCGGCGCAATGACGCGCAGTGCCGTTACAACTCTTTTGAGTCCTTTCGGCCCTATCAGCGTCAGAGGTTCTGTACGTTCTGCATTTCCCATAGACAGCAGCATGCCCGGCAGACCGCTGATATGGTCAGCATGATAATGGGTAAAGCATATAACATCAATCGGATGAAAACTCCATCCGGCCTTTTTTACCGCCATCTGTGTGCCTTCCCCGCAGTCAGTCAAAAGGCTGCTTCCGTTATACCTTAACATAAGAGCTGTCAGATAACGGTAAGGCAGCGGCATCATTCCAGCGGTTCCAAGCAGACAAACATCTAACATTTTAACACCTTCATTTCTAACAAACAATTCTATACCAGTTCCTGCTCCTCCGTCTCACAGGGCGTTTTTGCAAAAGTCTTAACCCATGCGTCAAAACAGGATTCACATATATTCATTTTCTGACGGATTCCGTCTTTTTCTGAAAAATATCCCCAGCTTTTTTCAATGACTACAAAATCTTCCACCGCTATCTGCGTATTTTCCTTCATCCGGATTTGTTTTCCGCAGCAATTACAATATAATTTCATCCTTTTCCCTCCCGTATGCTGGCGGCACGGTGTGCCCTGTGGTCTTGTGTTCTGTATCCAGTATAATCGAACTGAAGGCAGGAATATAGCGGGAATGTATGGCTATTTATCTAATTTTGACTAACTGCGGGGCCGTTTTGGGCATAACAGTTATATTCTATTTATCGGCATAATCATGCATCATCACCAGTGCATCATCATCCGGCGCCGTATAATAATTTCTGCGCATTCCAATCTGTCGAAAACCTGATTTTTGATATAACCGTATCGCTGGCTCGTTCCGGCTGCGGACTTCCAGAAACACACGTTCTGCGCCTTTTTCACGGGCTTTTGCCATTGTTTTCCTAAGAAGCCTTTCCGCTATTTTATGCCGCCGGTATGCTGCGGTTACTGCAACATTCGTAATTTCTCCTTCATCTGCCGCAAAATAAATCCCGCAGTATCCAGCCACTTCTCCATGAACGGCTGCAATATAAAACAAAACATTTTCCATTTTCAGCGCATCTGCAAAAGCCTGCTCAGACCACGGAACGGAAAACGATTCCCGCTCTATTTCCGCAGCTTTTGAAATATGGCCTTTTTGCATTGTCATTATCTCAATATTTAAATTCTCATTTAATATTTTGTTTGTATTTTCATTTTCTATCACGTTCTGCCTCCATCCGTTCCCGTTCCGCCTGAGACATGCGCAGATATTCCGGACGGTGGCTGGCCGCAGTCTGCGTTTTTCCTTCACGGTAATATTCCATCGCCAGGACTGCGACAGACGATGCCCTCTGTTTATTCAAATGTGCCGGTGCAAACGTATACGGCACACTGCAGTATTGCCTGATATAAGGAGCGGACACCGCTGCGCCGTCTCCCAGAAAGGTAACCGCCCGTTTCCGTCTGTTCACCTGCGCTACTATCTCGTCGATTCCAGCTGCGCACTGTTCCAGCACCGTATGCATCCGATATCCCTCAAACTCATACAGCCCGGTGTAAACCTGATTTCTTCTGGCATCCATAAGCGGACAGACCAGCACGCCGCTGCCGGCAAGATTGTATGCGAGTCCGTCTACAGTCGGAATCTGTATCAGCGGTTTATTCAGCGCCATTCCCAGACCTTTCGCTGTGGCAGACCCGATACGCAGCCCTGTAAAAGACCCCGGTCCCCCTGCAACCGCTATTGCATCAATCGTATTCAGGTCCAGCTCCAGCATGCGGACCACCTCATCAATCATCGGCAGCAGCGTCTGTGAATGTGTTTTTTTATGGTTAATCGTATACTCTCCCAATAACGTGTCATCTTCTGCGACAGCAGCGCTGGCAACTATGCCAGAACTGTCAATAGCCAGTATTTTCATGTTATTCTCCATTCCCGCTTTCTCTTTTTACCGTTTCAGCAGTAATCCGGCGGTAATCAAATCCTTTTTCCAAATCTTTTTCAATCGTGATTTTTATATATTCAGGGGGCATCAGTTCTGTAATCAGCTCCGCCCATTCCACCATTGTAAACCCATTGCCGTAAAAATAATCCTCATAACCGATTTCTTCCATTTCTTCTATGTCTGAAATCCGGCAGACATCAAAATGATAAAACGGCATCCGTCCGCCCTCATATACCTGCACAATCGTAAAAGTCGGACTGCAGACCGGCTCAGAAATACCCAGTCCGTCCGCAATCCCCTGGGCAAAGACTGTCTTGCCGGCACCCAGCTCTCCATTCAGCGCACAGACATCTCCTGGCTTTAATTTCCGGGCAGTTACACGGCCCAGTTCTGCCGTTTCTTCTGCAGAATATGTCTCATATATCATCCGCACAGCTCTCTCCTATTTATTTAAATCTGCATATTATTTTCTTAATATTTTTTAATATCTTCTGCTCATTTCATTTTAAATCTGTACTTTTCCAGATGTTTCTGCGCGATGCTCCGGATTGCATCGTACTCCTTCTGCACCTGGTCCCTGGGAATAATAAATGCATTCCGCGGATTGATACAGATTAAAATATTATGTCTGGTTGCTACAACACGGTATACCTGGCTCCATTCGAGCAGGGAGCTTAATTCTCCCTGCGAAGTTGTAACGCCGGTATCATCTATCACATAATGCAGTACATTCTTCAAAACCGGAGAAGCGGACACTTGCTGCTTAGAGCGCAGATAAAGTGTCACCGGCGTATAAAACAGCAGAAGAATGCCCATTGCCGTATACAGCACAGTCCGCGACGGCTCCGTCTGCCCCCATGTCTTTCCTGCCGCTGCAAATAACAGAACGGACGCAAGAACCGCCAGATAACCGCCAGCCGTCGTATACGTATGATAAAGATTATAACGGTACATATCTGCTGTATGAAGCTGTATGTCAAATTCTGTTTTCATAAAACCCCTTTCTGTCATCTGCCTGCATCCGCATTTTTCACGGCCTGTCCGGGGCATATGCATCCTTTTTATCAAACTGTCCTGTTAAATCCAGATAAAAATTTGCCATTGTCTGCCTGATATACGGGCCTATCCACAAATTTCCTATTCCCACAGAAAGAAATCCGAGCACCTGCCAGCCTGCAAAGCTCAGCTGCAGATAAAAAAAGCGGAATTTATTGCCTTTCATCAGTTTACGGGATGTCCGAAACCCATCCATTACCGTCATTTCAGGATAATCAATGTACAGCGGAAAAATCAGCCCGAACATGCAGACAAAATACAGCTCTGCCGCTGCCGCTGCCAGAATAACAGGCACAAGAAGCACATATCCTGCAGCAGATTCCGCCCGCAGCAGCACAAAAACACCCGCCGCGCCTGCTATGACCGGAACCAGCAGAACAGCGTAAAACAGCGCCGCAGCCAGAATAAACCTGTCAGGCTGGCTCCGAAACGTCCAGAACAGGTCCTGGTAAGAATACGGCTGATTCTGTGCCCGCTTCAGATGCATTCGGATCAGCCCTGTTTCCAGCAGCTGTCCTAATATTTTTATAATCACAGATGCTGTCACAAACGTAATCATAACAGCGTCCAGCCTCGCACTGACACCCGCTAAAAACGGTGCCAGTATCAGCGCCGGCAGAAGAGATGTTATCAGCATTGCCACAATCAGCATGGTATAGTTCCCAGTTAAAAATTCGCGGGCGAGTCTTTTCAGCTCGCCCGATGATCGATTTGCCATGAAAGATACTCCTGCTAAGCTCGTTAAACTGCGTAATTAATGTTCGCACCTGTAAACCGGACTGCATCCTGCGCTTTTTTATTTTTCTGGTACGGATTCGATTCATTCGGATAGGAAATCGATGTATTCGTTGTCCCGCCGGAAACATATACTGTGCCGCACTCAGGACAGACCGCTGTGTGCAGCGATACACTGCAGGATACCACTTTACCGTCTTTTTCCGATGCTTTCTGGTAAGCATTTGCTACGTGCTGCTGTTCATGCGCCATAACCGTGGAAGCGGATGCCTCAGGGGAAATATGCCCAGGCGCTTTAAATGATACATCTGATTCATTTGAGCCGTCCTGATATTTACGTTCTTTACAGGTCTGACAGTCAGCCGGCGAGGACCTGCGTCCTCCCTTTACCTTATGTTCATCGTCAGTCCCTTTCCCCTTCTCCGCTGCTGCACCGCGTAAATCTGCCCTGCCCTGAACGGATAACGGATTCCCGCTGCCTGCTGATGACGCCGTATCCCGCGAGCCTGTGCGCTCTGCCGCAGAAGCCGTATGCTCAGAGCCCGCAGACACTCCTGCTGTACCCGGTGTAAATGCGTATGGATTATAAAACCCAAAACTTCCTCCTATCGTCATAAAAATACCTCCTAACCCGCCATAACCGGCGTCAGTTTCTTATTTATAAATACAATATCGGCAGAATTCCTAAAAATTTGATTTTCCGTATACATACAGCAGCAGCCTGCTGTATAATATAACCAGCAGCATTCGGCATCCAGAATGAACGCACAATACGATTAAGGCATCCTCAGACATTTATAATACCCCGGCTGCCGGAAACTTCTATCTATTATATCACACTATAATCAGGAAAGAAAATAGTAATGAAAAAAAACGATATGAAACACAATCCGAAAAAACTGCAAAAGCGTCCGCGAACTATAGAGGACTGTTTCTTCTTTACAGGCTGTATGCTGCCCGCTCTTTTCACTGCCGCTGCCGTCATTTCCTATTTTATGCCCGGTTTACGGCAGAGCCTGAAACTGCCTCCCTGCCTGTTCCATCTGATTACCGGTTATTACTGCCCGGGATGCGGCGGCACAAGAGCCGTAAAAGCACTTTTAAAAGGCCGCTTCCTCCTGTCTGCATATTATCACCCTCTCGTGCCTTATGCCGCAGTCATATATCTGTCTTTTATGCTTACACAGTCTGCAGAGCGCATGAGCCGCGGAAAACTGGCCATCGGCATGCATTACCATAACCGCTTCCTCTGGACTGCACTGGCAGTCCTTGCAGGTAACTTTATACTGAAAAATATGCTGCACTGCTTTTACGGATTCGTCCTCTAATCAAGACACAGCAAGCGATTCCGCCATCTCCATATACGCTTTCCAAAAAGCTTCAAAGCTCCCATACTGCATAATCAGCATTCCAAAAGAACCGGCCAGCAGTACAGCCGACGTCACAACAGCCGCTATGCTGACATACAGCGCCGCTTTCGCATTTTTCGACATCGTGCGCTCACCGCCTTTGGAAAGCAGTGCAAATATAATTCCAAGAATGCCGCACAGAAATGCTGAATAAAAACAGCAGACTGTTGAAGCCGCAGCTATGCTCAGCACTATGGCTGCTGTCGTCATAGGCAGGGAACGCTTATCTGCAGGCATCTGGCTGTTTGGTTCCATATCGCTTTGTTCCTCCTTTATTTCTTGCTGTCGTGGTGATTCCTGTTTCGAAATCTGGCATGCTTTTTACATTATATACCAAAAGGGGTGTTTGCTCAATGTGTTTATGCACTTTTAATAAATTGATGGGAGAAAGGGGGGAGAGGGGGTGGCTTCGCGGACGCCGGGAGAGGGGAGCTGTACGGTCTTCCTGCGGCTGCTCCAGAATGTCAGGAATCCCTAAGCATTCTGCATTCAGGCTGTGGCTGCGGACGGGACGCGGCACCCAGTTCGCCCTGGCCTGCAGCCAGCAGCTAAAAGTGCCGCTACGGCTTCGCCGCCTGGTTTTCGTGCAGAATGCTAAGGGATTCCAGACATTCTTCCGATGCCGCAGGAAGACCGTACAGCTCCCCTCTCCCGGCTGGTTTTTGGAAGGCTTTACTTTTTCATGCTGTACGCTGCCTGGAATTTTTTTGTTATGGCTGGTTTTTGTTGTCTGGTGGATTTATTTCTGCATAACGTCCCCGGCATTCCACGTAAAACCTCCGAAAACCAGCCGGGTGACGGGGAGATGTCCTGGCTTCCTGTGACATTGGAGGAATGTTTAGAATCCCTTGGCATTCTGCCCAATAAACAGGCGGCGAAGCCGAAGCGGCACCTTTAGCTGCTGGCTGCAGGCCAGGGCGAACTAGGTGCCGCGACCGTCCGCAGCCACAGCCTAAACGGCAGAATGCTTAGGGATTCTTAACATTCCGGAGCCGTCACAGGAAGCCAGGACATCTCCCCGTCACCCGGCGTCCGCGAAGCCACATCCCCCGCACCCGCAAAGCCGCCTCCCCCTTTCCCGCTTGACTCCCGCCCATCCACCCCGTATAATATCCTTATTCTGTAATCCCGGCTCACCACCCTGCAAAACAGCCTCTGCGCATTCATGCAGGAAAACACATCTGTCCGGATACAGCCGCGTGCCGCATATCCTGCCACGCAGAATAAATAGAAAGGCGCATGAACGCATGCGATAAACAGATTAAAAAATGGACATTATAAAAACTCTTGCACAAGAACTTAAAATCAAAACCAGCCAGGCCGATGCCGCCGTTAAGCTGATTGACGAAGGAAACACCATCCCCTTCATCGCACGTTACCGAAAAGAAGCAACCGGTTCCCTGAACGATGAAGTGCTGCGCCAGCTTTTTGAGCGTCTGAACTATCTGCGCAGTCTGGAGGAGAAAAAACAGCAGGTAATTGCCAGCATTGAAGAACAGGGAAAACTCACCGAAGAATTAAAAGCACAGATTGAAGCCGCCCAGACGCTTGTGGTCGTTGACGACCTGTACCGTCCGTACCGTCCAAAACGCCGGACAAGGGCAACGATTGCAAAAGAAAAAGGACTCGAACCGCTTGCAAATATTATAAAGCTGCAGATGACGAATAAGCCGCTCGAAGAAGAAGCCCGGGCATTTCTGAATCCCGAAAAAGAAGTAAACACGGTGGAAGATGCGATAAACGGAGCTTCTGATATTATCGCCGAGGCTGTTTCCGACGAAGCGGATTACCGGATTCGAATCCGCGAAATGACTGCAAAAAAAGGCATGGTTACTTCTACGGCCAAAAACCCGGATACCGAATCCGTATATGAAATGTACTATGAATTTTCCGAAAGTGTTTCCAAAATCGCCGGACACCGTATCCTTGCATTAAACCGCGGAGAAGCAGAAAAAATACTGACTGTCAAAATAGAAGCCCCTTGCGAAGACATCATCCGCTACCTGGAAAAACAGGTCATTGTAAAAGACAATCCGCATACATCGCCCGTCTTAAAGGCCGTTACTGCAGACAGCTATCAGCGTCTGATTGCACCTGCCATTGAGCGGGAAATCCGAAGCAGCCTGACAGAATCCGCGGAAGACGGAGCTATCCGCGTCTTTGGCAAAAACTTAGAGCAGCTTTTAATGCAGCCGCCAATTGTCGGACAGGTTGTGCTCGGCTGGGACCCTGCATTTCGTACCGGCTGTAAAATATGCGTTGCAGACCCGACCGGGAAAATACTTACTACCACCGTCATCTATCCGACAGCTCCTCAGAACAAAGTCGAAGAATCAAAAGCGGTCATCAAAGACTTGATATACAAATATAATGTAACCTTAATTTCTCTCGGAAACGGCACAGCTTCCAGAGAATCCGAAATGATAATTGTAGACTTATTAAAAGAACTGGACCGTCCGGTACAATATGTCATTGTAAACGAAGCAGGCGCCTCTGTATACTCTGCCAGCAAACTAGCCACGGAAGAATTCCCGAATTTTGATGTAGGCCAGCGCAGCGCTGCTTCTATGGCACGCCGTCTGCAGGACCCTCTGGCAGAGCTTGTAAAAATCGACCCAAAATCGATTGGCGTCGGTCAGTATCAGCATGATATGAACCAGAAAAAGCTGACAGAAGCATTATCCGGCGTTGTGGAAGACTGTGTTAACAAAGTCGGTGTCGATTTAAACACCGCATCAGCCTCCCTTCTGGAATACATCTCCGGCATCAGCAAAGCGGTTGCCAAAAACATCGTTACTTACCGCGAAGAAAACGGACGCTTCGAATCCCGCTCCCAGCTGCTGAAGGTCGCTAAGCTCGGGCCAAAGGCATATGAACAGTGTGCAGGATTCACACGCATCCTAAACGGAAAAAATCCCCTGGATACGACCGCAGTCCACCCGGAAAGCTACGATGCCGCAAAAAAACTGCTCTCAAGGCTCGGGTACGAACCTGCAGACATTACAGTCGGAAACCTGAAAGGCATTTCCAAAAAAATAACAGATTACAAAAAACTGGCTGATGAACTCGAAATCGGAGAAATCACTTTACGAGATATCGTCAAAGAACTGGAAAAACCCGCCAGAGACCCCCGCGAAGACATGCCAAAACCAATTCTCCGCAGCGATGTACTGGAAATGAAAGATTTAACCGAAGGCATGATTTTAAAAGGCACCGTCCGCAATGTGATAGACTTCGGTGTTTTCGTGGATATCGGTGTACATCAGGACGGGCTGGTTCATATTTCGCAGATTTGCGACCGCTTTATTAAGCATCCGTTAGAGGCTGTACATGTGGGGGATGTTGTGGATGTTAAGGTTATGAGCGTGGATATTGCGAAAAAAAGGATACAGCTTACGATGAAAGGGGTTTAAGCTTCTTTTTAATATCAAGATAATGGGCGTGGAAGGGTTTTGGCTGCGCGGACGCAGGACGGAGACACAGACGGGTTCTGATGTTCCGCTTCCAAAAAGCAGGAAGTTCTAAGTTTTCTGCGCAAGGCTGCTGGCTGCGGACGGACCGGCGCCTGATGCCCTGGCACAGTGAAAAGCTGCAGGGTATTGGCGCTGGCAGGCGCCTTTTGGGGGCTTTTCAGGTTTTGGATAAATATATGCTGTGAGCCCCCAAATCCTGGGTACTGAGCAGAAAACTAAGAACTTCCAGCTTTTTTCCAGAGTCACATCAGAACCCGTCTGTGTCTCCGTCCTGCTGTTTTTCTCTGTTTCTAAATCATATCTGAATCTATTCTTCGACATTTTGCTGTTTTTCTTTTTCAAAATTTATCAGAATCTATTTGCTTCAGCATTTTGCTATTCTTTCTTTTTCAGAATTCATCTGAATCTATTTGCTTCGCTATTTTGCTATTCTTTCTTTTTCAGAATTTATCTAAAACCTGTCTGTTTCTTCACCCGCTGCTTTTCACTTATTTTCAGTATCCAACACCTGTTTCCATTTTTAATTCCATACCATATATAGAATATTCAGAAACTGTAAACCAGTGAAACTGCATCTATAATTTTATATTTAGACTTTATTTCTATCATCTATTCTGCATATATCAAGTTACTCCCATACATTTCAAATACATCTCCTTCCAATCATAATGAAATGATAGCAGTTTCATCCTGCCCAGCTGCAGTTACCTGATAACAGCTTCTTTTTGTCCAGCTGCAACTACCTGATAACCAAACAAATTACACTTACACTCCTCTTAACCTCGCCCCAAAATGCATCGCACATCTATCTTGCGTAAATCCAGCCCACGTAAAATCAGCCCGCGTAAATCCAGCCCGCGTAAATCCAGCCAATACCAGCCGGAGGGAGGAGATTTATCCTTTCAGATGTGACTCTGGAGAAAAGCTGGAAGTTCTTAACTTTCTGCTCAGTACCCAGGATTTGGGGGCTCACAGCATATATTTATCCAAAACCTAAAAAGCCCCCAAAAGGCGCCTGCCAACGCCAATCCCCTACAGCTTTTCACTGTGCCAGGGCATCAGGCGCCGGTCCGTCCGCTGCCACTGCCTTGCGCAGAAAGTTTAGAACTTCCTGCTTTTCGGAAGCGGAACATCTGAAAGGATAAATCTCCTCCCTCCGGCGTCCCCCCTCCACACCCCTCCCCCCCCTTTTTCACATCAAAAAAAACGGACCCAGCCATCTCCCGAGTCCGTCTCCAAATCCCCAATCTTTCAATGAAAGCGTATCATCTGCACCACATCCCCCAGTTCAGCCGCTTTCTTCTCATACTCTTCTTCCATCATTTCCCTGGTAACAAACCCAGTCTCCCCAGCCGCCTGCGGCACCTCTATAAACTCCGCACCGTCAAAAACCTTCCCGACAGCCTCCCTGTCCGCTTTTGTACGCACAAAAAACCTTGCCGGCTGCTTCCTGTAATCTGCAATCTCCAGCTTCTGCGGATTCCACACCAGTTCAATATGCTTCCCGATATGCTTTGCCAGTTCCACTACATCTGCAACTACCGCACTGGCCGTTGGCAGGCTGCCCGCACCGCTGCCGTAAAACATCGCGTCTCCCAGCATATTTCCGCGTACAAATACAGCGTTAAACACCCCGTTTACCGTATACAGCGGATGCTCCTTCGGAATCAGGAATGGCGCTGTCATAACTGCATATGTATCGCCAGTCTGTCTGCTGGATGCAAGCAGTTTAATCACGCGTCCCATCTTTTTTGCATATAAAATGTCTGTAGCAGTAATTTTGCTGATTCCCTCCGTATGGATATCTTCAAAGTCCACCTGCTGCCCGGCAATCAGCGATGTCAGTATCGCGATTTTGCGTCCTGCATCATGCCCTTCGATATCTGCCGTCGGGTCTTTTTCTGCATAGCCTTTCTCCTGGGCATCTTTTAAGACCTCTTCAAAATCACAGCCTTCATCCGCCATCTTTGTCAGAATATAATTGGTTGTGCCGTTCACAATACCGGTAATTTCCTCAATGCGGTCGGCTGTCAGGCAGGAATTCAGTGCGCGGATAATCGGTATGCCGCCTCCCACGCTTGCTTCAAACATAAAATTGACATTTTTTTCCTTCGCGGCTGCTATCAGCTTTGCACCGTGCGCCGCAACCAGGGCTTTGTTAGAAGTGGTTACACTCTTGCCCGCTTCCAGCATTGCCTTTACAAATGTATAAGCCGGCTCTACGCCGCCCATGCTTTCTACTACTATCGCTACTTCCGGGTCGTCCGCTATGATTTTATAGTCGTGCACAACCTTGCTCTGAATCGGGTCACCTTCAAAATCACGCAGATCCAGTATATATTTTACTTCTACGCCTTCACCGATTTTTTTGCAGATACTGTCCTGATTCGTTTCTAGCACCTTTACGACACCGGAACCAATCGTGCCATAACCCATAACTGCAATCTTTATCATAATAAATTCTGCTCCCTTGCTTTATTCTGTACCATTCAGACAGCTTTGCTGTTATAACAGTTCAGATGCCTTCACTGTTACAATGCGCAGACCTGTCTGAACTGTTACTTCCTGTTACTAAATAATACTATCAGTTCCTCTGCCTGCATGTTATTTAGACAAAGAAATCCACTTCAAATATGCATTGATAAATAAATCCAGCTCGCCGTCCATCACAGCATTTACATTGCCGCTTTCTGCATTTGTACGGTGGTCTTTTACCATCGTATACGGCTGCATGACATAAGAACGAATCTGGTTTCCCCATCCGATATCTGTAACTTCCCCGCGGATTCCTGCTTCTTTCTGTGCCTGTTCTTCCTGTTTCAGCAGATACAGCTTGGATTTTAACATCTGCATAGCCTTATCCTTATTCATATGCTGAGAACGCTCATTCTGGCAGGTGACCACGATTCCCGTCGGATAATGGGTAATGCGGATAGCGGATGACGTCTTATTGATATGCTGACCGCCTGCGCCGCTGGAACGGTAAGTATCAATTCTGATATCTTCGTCTTTTACTTCGATGTCTATGTCTTCTTCAATATCCGGCATCACATCGCAGGAGACAAAAGAAGTCTGGCGCTTTCCGGCCGCATTGAACGGAGAAATCCTTACAAGACGGTGCACGCCCTTTTCTGATTTCAGATAACCGTATGCATTCGTGCCGTTTACCTGAAATGTCACGGATTTAATCCCGGCTTCGTCGCCTTCGTGAAAGTCAAGCACTTCCAGTTCAAACCCTTTATCTGCTGCCCATCTGGTATACATCCGGTACAGCATGGATGCCCAGTCACAGGATTCGGTACCTCCCGCTCCGGCATTCAGAGAAACAATCGCGCTGTCTGCGTCATATTCTCCTGAGAGCAGCGTCTTAATCCGTATGGCCTCAAACTGCTGCTGGTATGCCTGCACAGACTCTTCAATCTCGGGTATCAGCGAGAGGTCGCCTTCCTCTTCCCCCATAACCAGCAGGGTTTCTATATCCTCATATCTGGTTTTGAGCTCGTCATACGTAAGCATATCGTCTTTGAGGCTTTTTAATTCTTTCATTTTCTTTTGGGATGCTTCTGTATCATTCCAAAAATCCGGCGCTTCCATTTCGCGCTCTAATTCTTCGGCCTTTTTGCTCTTATTAGCGAGGTCAAAGTGAATCCCTCAGTTCCTGTAATGGTTTTGTGAAGGTATTCAGTGTGTAGCGGTACTGATCAAATTCTACCATTATTTCACCATCTTTCTTATTATATTATAATGAAACAAACAGCCGTCTTCACCTGTTACCTTAAGCAGACGGCATGCCTGTTACTATGCTGTTTTCAAGTCCTGTCAAAGCTGCTCTGCTTATCAGGATTATCTTTTCTGAATCTGAAAAACAGATATCACTCTGCCTTCAGCTCTCTGACCGCTCTTCTTATCTGATTGTCTTTTGTATAATCAAATTCCTCATCTTCTTTTCCAGAATACTTATATTTTAATTCAATATCCGGTTCAATTCCCTTGCCATGGATATTTTCACCCTTCGGCGTAAAATATTTTGCTGTCGTAAGTTTGATAGCGCTGTTATCCGACAAAGCGCGGACTGTCTGTACAATCCCTTTGCCGTAAGTCGTAGTGCCAATCAGCGTGCCGTAGTCATAATCCCGGACAGCCCCGGCAAAAATCTCAGAACTGCTGGCGCTGTTGCCGTTAATCAGAACAGCCATTGGAAGGTCCAGATAATGTTCTGCATCCGATACCTCTTCCTGCCTGTTTCCATATTTATCTTCTGTATATACAATCAGCCCCTCCGGCAGAATATAATCCAGTATCTCTGTCACAGAGGCCAGCATTCCGCCCGGATTATCCCGCAGGTCTATGATCATCTTTTCCATGCCCTGCTCCTGCAGCTCTCTGACCTGCTGTTTAAATGCTTTTGCAGTCGCTTCGCCGAATTCCGCGATACCGATATAGCCGATATCGTCTTCGAGCATCATGCCCTGTACCGTCGGCACATCTACCCTGCTGCGCTTTACACGATATTCTATCGGCTCAGGCTCGCCTTCCCTTAAGACCTTCAGGTAAACTTTACTGTTTTCCTCGCCGCGGATATGCGTAACCAGTTCCGTCAGCTGCATGGACGAAGCGTCGATATCTTCTACCTGCAGCACTCTGTCTCCTGCCTTCAGCCCTGCCTTTTGAGCCGGCGTGTCATCGTAAACCCGTACAATATGGACTTCCATTGTTTTAGAATCCTGCTGCAGAACAGCCCCGATTCCGGAATACTTCGCTTCTGCCGAAATCATCAGCTCCTCGTATTCATCTTCATTGTAATATGCGGAATACGGGTCGCCCAGGCTTGCAAACAGCCCTTTGTACAGGCCGTCTGTTAAATCCTTCTCATCCACGTCTTCATAATAATACTGTCTGATTACTGCGGAAAGCTCATTTATTTTGGCCCGCACGGAACTGTCAACAATGTTTTCAGCTGTGCCGCCCCAAAAACTGCCTGCGCTAAAGCGCCCCTGAATCCAGAAGACTCCTGCGATACCAAGAAGCAGCAGAATACCCAGCGTTGAAATCACGCCAGTCAGCACTCCTTTTGCAAAAGAGCGTTTTTGCTTCTTTCCGGTCATCCGCACTGCGGGCTGAAAATCTTCCATATATATTATCCCTGTTATCCTTTCTTAACTATCAAAGCCTCCTGCTTATACCTTCAGATGCTTCCTGATGGTAAACGCGCTTCCGATAAAGCCGATGCCGATTCCCAGAACAATCGCTGCCGGCATCAGTGTCTGAAAGACGTCATTCACCGGAAGAAATGTCATCAGATTGCTTAAAAAGCTGAATTTGTCCGCTACAAACTGAACCAGCTTCTCGTATATACTGTAAAAAAACAGCATCGGCAGCACAGAGCCAATCAGCCCTATCATAATGCCTTCTACATAAAACGGCGCTTTTACAAAGTAATCAGACGCTCCAATCAGCTTCATAATCGCGATTTCCTCCTTGCGGACTGTAATGCCGATGGATACGGTATTGCTGATTAAGAATATAGCAACGGCAAACAAAATCATAAGAATCCCCATAGATACATATCCCACAAGGCGGTTAAAATCTGCCAGCATATTTGCAATTGATTCGGACTGGCGTACTTCCCGCACTCCGGCGAGGGATTCCAGATGTTCCACCAGTTCTTTCTGTTCAGATACATCCTGCAGATAAACTTCATAGCTGGCAAGCTTCTCTAACGGGTTATCTTCCCCGTACATTTCAGCCGCTTCTTCGTCGCCTTCGTAATACACCATCTTAAATTCTTCCCAGGCTGAATCTGCTGATATGTAACGCTGCTTTAATACTCCCGGCGAGACTTCAATCGCCTTGCCGATTGCCTGAATCTGTTCCTGCGATACATCCTCTTCAAAAAAGACCGTAATCGCTACGCCTTCCTCGACGTTTCTGACCATAGACTGAAAATTAGCGACAATGGCATAAAACAGTCCGAATAAAAAGATACATGCTGTCATCGTCGCAATGGAAGCCGTAGAAAACAGCTTATTTCTCCAAATATTGATAATTCCCTGTTTCATGGAATAAAAAAGTCCGCTAATTCTCATCGAAAAAACCTCCCGGCCACTTATCACCTGTCCAAGTATCTTCCGCAGAACGGGCACTCTTCTGCGTTTCTGTTTCTAAATCTTCCTGAAGGATTTCCCCGGTTCTGCTGTCGTTGACAACAATTCCTTTTTTAATCTCTATTACGCGCTTCTTCATAATGCGCACAATTTCCAGGTTATGAGTGACTACGACAACCGTGGTGCCGCGGGCATTAATTTCTTCCAGCAGGTTCATAATTTCCCATGCATTGTTGCTGTCCAGATTTCCGGTCGGTTCATCTGCAAGCAGAATCTTCGGCTGGTTTACCAGCGCCCTTGCAATCGCCACACGCTGCTGTTCCCCGCCGGACAGCTGTTTCGGAAACGAACGGTATTTTGCGGCAAGGCCTACCATCGAAAGCACCTGCGGCACCTTCTTGCGGATTGTCCTGCCAGACTGCCCGATGACACGCATGGCAAAACCTACATTATCATACACATTGCGGTCCTTTAACAGCCTGAAATCCTGGAAGACAACGCCAATCTGGCGCCGGAATACCGGAATCTGCCGATGCCGGATACTTCCCAGCTCCTGCTTATTTATGTATATTTTTCCTTCTGAGGGCTCTAATTCTTTTAAAAGCAGCTTAATGAGCGTTGATTTCCCAGAGCCGCTGTCCCCTACCACAAATACAAACTCCCCCTCCTGTATCTGAATCGATACGTCATTCAGTGCAGGAATTCCTTCTGAGTATGATTTACTCACATTCTCGAGCTGAATCATTGATTCTTCCATTCCTCTTAACAGTTCCTCTCATTCCCTGACTATTAATAATCCAGTGTTTCCATATATTTCATATACTTTACAACCATAAGAGCAATTTTAAACGTAATTGCATCCTCAAAAACCCGCAAGTCCAGCCCGGTGCTTTTCTGAAGCTTATCGAGACGGTATACTAACGTATTGCGGTGGATGTAAAGCTGCCTGGAAGTTTCTGACACATTCAGGCTGTTTTCAAAAAACTTATTTATCGTTGTCAGTGTCTCTTCGTCGAATTCATCCGGAGATTTCCCGTCAAAAATTTCTTTAATAAACATCTTGCACAGCGGAATCGGAAGCTGATAAATCAGACGGCCGATGCCAAGCTGCGAATATGCGATAATATATTTTTCTTCAAAGAAAATCTTTCCTACATCCAGAGCCATGCGCGCTTCTTTGTAAGAACGGGACACTTCTTTAATCTCATTGACAATTGTACCATACGCGATATGCTCCTGTCCATTGGAATCCGGTGTAAATACACTGTAAATAACCTCCGCTGTTTTCGCCAGGTCGTCATATCCTTCGTTTTCTGCCAGTTCTTTTACAACAATGATATTTTTCTCATCCACTGCCGTTACAAAATCTTTGGACTTGCCGCCAAACAGGCTTCTCACCCGTTCTAACTCATTGCCGTCTTTCTCACGGTTGGTTTCAATAATATAAACCGCCCTTCTGACATCGGCTTCAATATGCAGCTTTTTGGCCCTGTTGTAAATATCTACCAGCAGCAGATTATCCAGCAGCAGATTCTTAATAAAATTATCTTTATCAAACCGCTCTTTATACGCAATCAAAAGATTCTGAATCTGAAAGCTGGCAATCTTGCCAATCATGTAAACATCGTCGCTTTCTCCGTATGCAAGCAGCACATACTCTAACTGATGTTCATCAAAAACCTTAAAAAACTGGCAGCCCTGCATAACCTGGCTGTCCGCTGGCGAATCTATCAAAAGAAGCGCCGAATCCTTATATTTCTCTCCATCTGTAAATGTTGATGCCAGGACTTTGCCTTCTGTATCAATCACACACAAATCAGTCCGGGCTATCCCCTTTAACCCGTCTATTGTATTCTGAAGTATTTGATTTGATATCATATTTTTCTCCTTCTCTTCCCGTAACCTTCTATTGCTGCCATCTTCAAAATTCCGTTTTTTATTATCATAATACAAAACGTAGAAAAAATAAAGTACAAAGTCACATTTTTTTGTGCTAATATTCCAAAAAACCTTCTCCCAGCACTTCTCTCGCATCTGTTACAATCACAAACGCATGCTTATCAATCGCGCGGATATGCTCTTTTAATGTAACAACCTCCTTTTTCGACACCACGCAGAAAAGCATTCTGCGTTCCTCATTCCGGTACATGCCCACCGCCGGAAGCATCGTTGTGCCCCGGTTCATGCTGTTCATCACCGCGTCTGCAATCTGTTCGTAGCTTTCGGATATAATATAAACCGCCTTCGAAAACTTGCCGCCCTCCGTAATCAAATCGGACACACGGGACGTAAGATACACGGCTAATACCGCATATAGCGACGCACGGATGCCGCACACATAAATTCCGGCCAGAATAACCGCGCCGTCAATAACCTGCAGAATCTGCGCAATCGAGTACGCACGGAATTTTAAATGCAGCAGCGTCGCAATTAAATCCGTCCCTCCCGTTGCCACCTGGGCGCTCAGCACCAGGCCGATGCCGGCTCCCATCATCACGCCACCGTAAACGGCCGCCAGAAGGTAATCCCCGCCCGCCAGGTCACAGTCCGGTATGATTCCCAGCCAGAACGATAACAGCAGCGAGGCTGCCGCCGTACGTCCGATAAAACGGCTTCCTTTTAATTTCCAGGCAATCAGAAAAAGCGGCACATCCAGCACCAGATTTGTAATCCATATCGGAATCCCGCCTTCCACATATTCAGCTGTCAGTCTGCGCACCATAATTCCGATTCCGGTAAATCCGCCTGTTACAAGACCGCTGGCATCAAATGTACTCTTAATTGCAAATGCCATGATTCCTGTGCCTGCAGCTATCAGCAGGTACGAGCGGATTGTCTTTGCATATTTGTCCATTTCTTATTCTTCCTTTAAGTATCTTTTCTGATTTAAACTCCTGCCGCATTCAGTATATGGATAGTCTGCCACAAACATGCCATATTCATACACGGTACGGTGAATTAGTAGTATATCAAATCCTCCGGATTTTGGCAAGCTGCATAAACCGGCTTCAAATCTAAATTGTTTATAAATTGTATAAAGATTTCGACATCTTTCGACTTTTTTCATTACTTGCTTTACGATTAAAAAGTCAATAGATTTTTGTATTTATTTGTCGATTTTTGTAAGTTTAGGAATGATTTACAAAACGTACGTTTCGGATTTACAGAACTATCCACTTACTTTTCCACAGAGGAAATTGTGGATAATGTGCATAACTTCGTGTATAACTCTATTTTTTCACTTTTTCTTCCAATTTCGATGTGGATAACTTTTTCAAAATGTTTATTTAAGGGTTAATTTTTTGTCAACAGGAATTTTATTTTTGGTCATTCTGTATACATGCGCTTTTAAAAGCTGGCAGACAGCTAAAAAATCCTGCATACAATTCGCCATATTGATATAATAAAAAACAGGGAATACACTCTGTTCTGAGTATATTCCCTGAATCTGTTTCCTTGCAAACCGTCCCGCTGCTTTTACTAAAAGATTCTGCGTACTGCTACTACAGAACGGTAATTTGCCGGTGATGTATATTTAATGCCTGTCGCCGGATTGCTTGCATGAATAATTGTGTTGCCGCCGGCATATATTGCTACATGACCGTCGTAGCATACAATATCCCCAGGCTGCATGCTGTCATAGCTTACTCCGTAGCCGGCGCCTCTTAACGCGCTGGAAGAATGCGGCAGAGATACGCCGAAATGAGCGTATACACTCATAACAAAACCTGAGCAGTCAGTTCCGCTTGTCAGGCTTGACCCGCCGTATACATACGGATTTCCTAAAAACTGGCTCGCATAATTAACAACAGACTGTCCTGAACTGGAGTTCTGAGAAGAAGTTTCCTGGCTGCCCTGAGATGTACTGCTGCCTGTCCCGTCAGAAGATGTGCTGCCTGCGGCTTCCTGTTCCCGGCGTGCCGCTTCCTGCTCTGCCTCTAATCTTGCCCTCTCGATTGCAAGCCTTGCTTCCTCCTCCGCTTTCGATTCTGCATATGTATATTCACGCGCAATGTCTACATAATCTGTAGAAACATAGCCTTTTCCGTCGCCTACTTCTACCTTTACCCAGCCGTCGTCATATGCTTTCATGCTTGCGACCGTCATTTCTTCGCCTTCCGGTACAAGCGTCATGACCTCTGACTTTTTGGATGCCTTGCTCCTTACTTTTAATGTTGTCGTATTGACAGTTGCAATCTGCACCCCTACTGATTTTACTAAATCCGCGTCTCCGACTGTTACGTAATCCCCCTTCACATAACCGGTCACAGAACCAGACTTGATTTTATACCAGCCGTCTTTTTCCCGAATCACGGTTGCTACCGCATTGCTGTACAGCTTGCCGAGCAGCTCGGAATTTTCATCCGGTTTCTTACGGATATTGACATAATCGCTGACCTGAGCAACTGCCATATTATCATACTTAGATGACTCTTTCTGGCTTTTTACTGTTTTTTTTGTCTCTTTTTCTATTTCTGTTTTTGATTCTTTCTTCGTTTCCTGTTTCTTTGCTTTATTCTCTGAAGCAGATGCTTTTACTTTCTCAGAATCCTTTGCCTGTACTCCCGAAACTTTGGACGATACGCTCTTCTCCATATAGCTTCGCAGTGTAGACGATACGCCGGCAGCCGGCAATGAAGTATCTAACTCGCTTTCAACAATAGCGCTCGCATATTCAGAAATTCCTGCAACCGGTGCAGCCATTACATTATATGCCGGCAGTGTCGTAAATAATGTACCTGCAACACAGCAAGCTGCTATTTTAAGTGGTCTGTTCTTCATAGTCCCTCCTATTTTTCTCCCATAATGAATACCTGTATTGATTTATGTAGATTTCATTTATTACAATTTTATTACGGAAGTTATTATAGCAGAGCATTTTGAATGTGTCAACTGATAAATCAAAGATATATTTTATGCTTTTTCATTTTTTTTATGCATATTTACGGTCATCTGTCTGTTTTTGCAGGCAGATAATGAAATATATCCGTAATAAATGTGTTATTTCTACAAAACATTCCCGTAATTGCGCTGTTTTATGTCTAATTTTTTATTTCATGCAGCTGCTTTTTAAGATTGTGTTTTTCTGCAGGCATGTTATAATAATAAATGTAACAGTTTTCTTTTTCATTATATAAAGGAGGTTTTATTATGGAAATCGGTTCTCTGGCAGATATTGCCCTTTCTCAGATGTCCGGTATGTCCGCTCCGAATGACATTTCGATTGCTATGCTGAGCAAGCAGCTGGATATGACACAGGAAATGGGCGCTGAAATGATTAAGGCTATGGAATTATCTGTAAACCCGGGCGTTGGCGCAAATATAGACGTATACGCTTAATCCGCTCCGTCTTTATGCCTTTGTGCCTGGCCGGACAGCCAGGCACAGCGTAACAGCAGCGCTGCCTTTCACGGCACAGCTGTGCTGCTACAGCTTTCGAATCCCGTCTTCTGTAATTTCGATTCTCCGTTCTTTGTATAAGCGTCCGACTGCACGCTTGAATGCATTTTTACTCAGTTTCGTCTCATGCCGGATTACTTCTGAGGAAGCCTTGTCATTAAATGGAAGTGCCCCGTGATAAGCTTCTATCAGTTCCATCACTTTTTCAGCATCCGCATCCATCTGTACATAAGCCCGCTCTCTTCTGGTCAGGTCCAGCTTGCCATCCGGTTTTACATTTGTAACCTTCGCCTCAATGACATCGCCAATCTGCAGCGATGAACAGTCTTCATGAACCGGTATCATAGCAGAATAGCGGTCATCCACTGCGATAAACGTGCCAAAATTACTGCTGAATTCATAAACGCGCCCGGATACGATATCATCCTTCTGATACGGTGAATCTAAAGAAAGCAGCTCATATAAATCCTTCATGCTGGCACAGAGCCTGCTGCTTTTGTCAATATACAGCGTGACAAGCACTTCATCTCCCGGTTTTAATTCCTTTGTCATCTGCTTATACGGCAAAAACAGGTCCTTCTCAAGTCCCCAGTCCAAAAACGCCCCAATCTCTCCGACCGACAGCACCTTTAAAGCCGCACATTCGCCGACAGCCAGCTTCGGCTTATTTACGGTTGCAATAAGCCGGTCTTTGGAATCCTTGTATAAAAATACCTCCAGCCCGTCACCCGGCTGCATCTGGGGCGGAACCTGCTTTCTCGGAAGCAGAACCCGGGTATGGTCCTCTGGATGTTTCGCAAGATAAACTCCAAAATCTGTCTTTTTGACTGCATAAAGAGTCTGGTATTCGCCTAATTTCATAAAAAGGCTCCTTTCGTATATAAAAATAAACTGCATCATAACAAAACTTAAAAAATAACAGCATCAGCTTCCGCCATAAAACTCCACCACTGCACATGGATTTTTATTCTGGTCTTCAAACCTCACAGCATAAAAATCCTGCCTCTGCATAATATACGGCTGCAGACAGTCACCGTATACCGCTGATTTGCGGTATTCCGCACGCATGCGCACTGCCTTGAAATCTTCCGGGAGCAGTTCTTCTGCCAGAAGAATGTACTTCGAATTGTTCACGTGCCGGTTGGTATCTATAAAATGACGCGGTATTTCGTATGCGCTTTCTGCCGCTTTTCCCTCAAAATCCGGTATCTTACGGTCCATATATTCCATCTCAAGACGCGGGCAGACCTGATAAGCCGCTGCCACCTCCTCCGAAATCCTGACCGGGCGCTTTTTGTGCATGTCCATAAATACCCAGACAGAACCGGCGCGGACGAGCGTCTCCGCCTGGCTGTTTTCTATTTTAAAATTGCGAAACCCCAGGAAACCATTAAAATCATATGGCCATGTTGAAATTTTTATTTTCTCGCCAAAGACCGGATACCTGCGGATTTCCGCCTGCCAGCTGTTCAGCACCCAGGCAGTCTGATGCTCCTTCATATATCCGACTCCGACGGATAATTCTTCTGCCTGAAAGGTACAGGTATCCTGCAAGTAGTCAAGAATGCCTGAAAGCCCCGCCCGTCCGCTGGATGCGCATTCACTGTAGCGGACTCTTGTCTCCATCGTATAAATGCCCGGTTCCGTACCGGAAGCATCGCTGTGCTCTCTTGTGATAGTCATGGATTTATATCTGCTTCTTTCTGCTTAAAATTCGTTTTTAAAAATATGCTTTGGGCGGATTATAACACGGATATTTTCAAAATTCAACCAGTAATTGTAATATGCGGGATTTTATATTCAGACCGTCTGTAACAGCAGCATTTCTAACAGACCGTCCTGCTGCAGACGTTTGTATTCCGGGATTCAGTGTATTTATTTCTGTTTTGAGAAATAAAAGAATATTCAAGTCAGGACTCTTTATCTTTTGTGTAAATAGCTAGCTATTCTCTGTCTGCCCTGAATTGAATACTCTCTATAATTGTATTATAACACTTCTGCGTATGAATATCAAGAGGAAAACGACAATTTTAAAAATTTTTTAGAAAAAAGCATCTGATTCAGGGGATTTATCTTTTGTATAAATTCATAAAACTCTAACCGCCTGAATCAGATGCTCTACTAGAAATTATACCCATTTTTCTACAAAAGTCAACACTTTATGACAAAAAATCTAATAATTTTTTTTACGGCTATACTGCAGAGAACAAATCCCATTAAAATAAGGCATAATTACGCCAGGCAGCCAGATAATTTTATAAAAAATTTATAATCTGTTCATTGTTTGTTCAGGCAGCTTTGTTTATACTTTTTGCAGAAAGGAGGCGCTCATAATGCCAAATACCGCAGAAACAATCGAAAATCTAGCGCGCAAGCTGGAACGTGTACGCATATTAAATGATTTAAAAGAATGCCGTACTCTGGAAGATTTTCAGGAAGTTACCCGAAAATATGAAACTCTATGCAACGAAGATAAAAACTGAACCGATACGCCCTATTTTTAAATACTTTTCCGGTCTGACTGACTTTACGGCACCTGCATCTTAAATTCTGAAAAATACAAACATTGAGTCATATCATTACACTACAAAAGAAAAAATTTTCGGAGGAAACGACAATGAATAGTTATCAGACTTACGGCTATATCAGGGTGTCAGCCCGCGACCAGAAGGAAGACAGACAGGTAATCGCCCTGTCCGGCTGTGCAATCCCCGAAGAGAATTTATTTATTGATAAACAGAGCGGAAAGAATTTTGACCGCCCAGCGTACAAACAGCTTATAAAAAAACTGAAAGAAGGTGACTGTCTTGTTGTCAAAAGCATAGACCGCCTTGGAAGAGACTATAGCGAAATTCTTGAACAATGGCGCATTATCACAAGGGAAATCCGGGCAGACATCCGTGTTCTTGACATGCCGTTATTAGATACCAGTATTAACCGTGACCTTACCGGCACTCTCATTTCAGATATCGTCCTGCAGCTGCTTTCCTATGTTGCACAGAGCGAACGCGAAAATATCCGCCAGAGACAGGCAGAAGGTATTGCCGCCGCAAAAAAACGAGGTGTGAAATTTGGCCGGAACAAAAAACCTCTGCCTGAAGATTTCGATGCATGGTATATGCGCTGGCGGGATGGTGAAATTACCGGAAAAGAACTGGCAAACTACTGCGGCCTGCATATATCCACCATTTATGAAAAGGCAAAGGAACGCGGTCTTCCGTATACATCCATGACCGGAAAACCAAAACGGCATGAAAATACCTGATACCCCATTCATATTTGCAAACCGGCGTTTAATATATTTCAAAGGAACATCTAATACTCAAATGTTTTGTATAAGGTACACTTTCTCCGAATCCTGATAACCTGGCTTCAGAAGCCGCAATCATTACA
>CANDJC010000063.1 GCA_947384955.1 uncultured Eubacterium sp.
AAATGATATGCATAATTAAAATTGCCAAATCTATTATTTAATCGTCAAAGCTGTTTGACTGGCATTGCGGCTATACAATCAAGACAAATTCAGATATAATAAGTAACAATAGGAATACTGGAGAGGATCTCTCCTCTCCAGCGAAATATAGAAAGGATTTTCATATGGAACAATTCTTAATGAAGCCCAAAGTAGATTTTGCATTTAAAGAGATTATGACGGATGAAAAGGCACGCACCGGATTTCTGGCTGCTGTACTTAAAATTAATCCGGAAGACATAAAGGAGACACAGATACTCAATACAAACCTGCGCAGAGAGCATGAGGATGACAAGCAGGGGATTTTAGATGTCCGGCTCCTGATGAACGACGATGCAGAGATAGACATAGAAATACATCTGTCGCAGTTAAAAGTATGGGCGGAACGGTCGTTATTTTATCTGTCAAAGATGTATACGGAGCAGATCTCGCCAGGCCAGAGCTATAACGTATTTAAAAAGTGCATCAATATAAGCATTTTTGATTTTGAGCTTTTCCCGGATGAAACGGAGTTCTATTCGTGTTTCCATATCCGTGAAGATACACGTAATTTTATTTATACAGACAAAATGGAGTTTCATCTTATAGAACTGCCTAAACTCCCAAAAGAGCTTAGGGAAGACAGCAGCGACGTAGAGCTCTGGGCAAAGTTCATTAATTCAGAGCGGAAGGAGGATTTCGATATGCTTGCACAGAAAAACCAGTATATAGAAAGCGCGTATGAGCGTCTGCAGCTGATCAGCCAGGACAGGGAGAAGCGTCTGGAGTACGAAGCCCGTGAGAAAGCCATCCTGGATCACAATCAGATGATGTTGGAAGCTGAGGAACGTGGACGGGAACAGGGGTGGAAACAGGGTCAGGAACAGGGTGAAGACCGCATTATCAGATTAAATACATTCCTGTTAAATGAGAAACGCTATGACGATCTGGAACGCGCTACTAGGGATAAAGACTTTCGACGGCAGCTTATGGATCAGTACGGTATCTGAATAAAAGGTAATTTGAAATAAAATTTAAAAATATCAGGGAAGACAGCCATCTGTATGTTCATGCGGATGGCTTTTTTATGATGAAATCAGTTATATATTAGGAAAACTGTAGACAGTTTACTGTTTACAGTTTTCCTAATAAAAAAGTAGATTTTTTCTGCAAGCAGAAAACGGGTGTATGTATGAAAATCAAGCACATATACGGGAGGAAAAAAGCAATGATTACAATTACAAATATCAGAAACATAAATTATGCATCCTACGATGAAGTATGGGCAATCGTAAGGTCACTAAAAAATCCGGGAAGATTGAAACAGGTTACGGAGCTGTCGCCGTCCTGGAATCTGTTTAAGAAATATCTTGCATTACGTGAATCCGGAAAATGGAATGCAGAATCATTTGAGAACGTCTATGTTCCAGTATTTTTAAAAGAAATGCAGAATGCAGCTGCACGCAGAAAACTCGCAGAACTTGTTGAGCAGGACAGACAGGGAAAGCATATATGCCTGGCCTGCTTTTGTCCGGACGAAGCGCTGTGTCACCGGAGTATTGTTGCGGGAATCTTGCAATACAGCGGCGTCCAGATACATGGCATACATGCAGATTACTCCCGATACGGTTTGGTTTAGTAAAATAATATATGTAACACATATATATTACATAGTAGTGTGTTACATATATTAATACCTTGACTAATAAAAACAGTTGGTTTATTATGTAATACATATAGAATACATAGTAGTGTATTACAAAAAGGAGATTATATGATGGCAGATGGAAAAGAACTGAAACCAAGATCGTTCCGGATTGATGATGAAACAGCGGAAAGAATCAAAGAAATATCAAACATTATCGGCGGTAATCAGCAGGAAACGATTGCAAAACTAATTGAAGCGTATGAATTTCAGTCCGGCAAAGCTGTATTAATCGAAAAAAAAGCAGATATCGAGCAATTTGAAAAGTATATCACTGCTATTACGCGTATGTTTATGGGAAGTCTTGAAGATAACCAGAATATAACCGAAACAGTACGGACAGAGTTTGATGCATTGTTAACATCTAAAGATGCTGTAATACAGGATTTGCAAGAAAAATTAACCGCAGCAAAGCAGGTAAAAGAAGATGCCACTATGAAAGCCAGGACACACGTAGATGAAAATGCAAGGCTGCATGAAGTAATTGATAGCCTGAATCATGAGTATAATACAAAAATGGACGATATGCAGTCCATGTTGTCTGATAAAGACAACCTAAATAAAGCCTTGACGGATTCATGCAATGATCTTAAATCTAAGATTGAAAGGATGAAAGAAGCTGCAGCACAGTCATCTGATTTAAAAAAAGAATTGGAACAGTTAAAGCAGGAACATGAAAAAAATATCCGGAAACAGTCAGACCTGGAAAAACAGATGCAGCAGGAACAGGCTGCACACGCACAAACTGTCTTGCATCTAAAGCAGCATGAAGCGGATGCCCTGGAACGCCAGAAAGAGCAGTTACAGATTGCACAGGAAAAAGCAGTATTGCAAGTCGAGAAATCTTATCAGAAACAGATTCAGAAATTAATGGCTGAAAAACAGGCAGAAGCAGACAGGTATCAGCAAAAATATTTTGATTTATTAGAACAGATAAAAACGAAAGCAGAAGTAGCAGAAGAAACCGCAGAAAATTAAACATACACTTTTAAAATGTGATTAATGCAGGGTAAAGTAATAGTTTTATACCATTACTTTACCCTGTTTTCTGTACTCAAACAAACGGGAGCAGAATTAAAATATACACCAGCCAAGGGAAACAGCGGAGAAAGGAGAAAAGCCATGAAAGCAGGAACAAAGGCTTTAAACACAGATATTGTGAAAGTGATGCAGGGCATCGTTAACAGCCACGTGGAACATTATCAGTCTGATTTTGAACTCGACATTGAGGTGCTTAAAGAAGCAGCCGGAAAGCCGGAACGGACAGAACGGATCTTTGTATGGCTGTGCAGGCCATGCGGAACCTGGCTGCTGCGGGAAAAAAATGTATTTATAAAAAGGACACGAGAGAATAATACGTTCTGCTTTTATGCAGAGCAGACGAGGGATGCTGTCCAGTGCTGTGTAATAGAAGTCCATCCGCTTTACGGTGATACAGTCCGTGGGAATCTTTTTGCATTTAATTATCCGGAATATTATCAGCATGTCAAATTTATGTCTGTATCAGCCGGCAGTATTGTCGTTGATTACGCAAATGGCAGCCGCATCCTGCCGCCGGAAGCACGTATAATAGCAGGACCGGATTATGAACTGGGAAATTTTGTCTCATACAGGTTCGTTCCGGAATCAGCGGAACAGCTTGATATCATCCTGCAAAATGAAAAACGAAACCGGGACCGGTTGAAAGAAGACTATCAGATCCTTGGCTATGAGCTGTACGAATATCCGAAATCACCACAGGATAAAGGCAGGTATCACGGCAAGACTCCGATTCTGGAACAGGCTGAAACTGCGGTCAGGACTGCAAAAGAGAGCGGAATAGCGCTTTTTATCAAAGCAGTATGCAGCGACGGAAAAGAGCGGTATCTGTAAATAACACAGCGCGGCCCAGGCTGATTATTAAAACAGCCTGCGGCTGTGGCGGGTGCATCTGCCAGAAAGGAGGCGGGCCTATGGATACAGAAAAAAGATCTAACCAGGGCTACGAAATCATAGAGGGCTGCACAATCGGACGAAAGGAGATTGTCATTGGATATCACCCGAAAGCCCCCAACCCTTACGTATGCTGGTACTGCAAAGACAGAAGCAACTATTACCAGGGCTGTTACTGCAACACCATTGAAGCAGCAAGGAAAAAACTGATTGAACGCTATCAGGATGAATGTTAGATGCTGTATAGCCTGCACGGATTTTAGAAAGGAAAATTACGTAATGGAAAAAGAAACTGTTGAAAAATTCAAAAAAGAAGAACGTCCGGTATGGTTTTTAGGGCGTCGTACTGCAATGCCGATAAAGGCAAAGATTGTAGGTATCTGCGAGGATGGCAGTGCCGGAGAATATGCAAAATTAGAGTATATCTGCGATGACGAATGTGCTGTTTTAAAGTCCGAAGATGTATCCTTTGGCAGAATGTACAAGTCAAAAGACGACCTTGTGGCAGACCTGTGTAAAGAGGCACTGAAAGAGACAGCAGAGATTAAAGCGGCTGTACAGACGAAAGATGACTGTATCCGGTTTATGTTTAACCATACTGTATCCTATGCGGGTGAATATACAGACCTGATTGCCAGGCGCGCAATACAGAATATTGCGATGAAACGCTGGGGCCTGAATCTGGAATAAGCATACGGCAGGCTGCGGAAATATACATCACCGTTTTCTGCTGCCTGAAAAAATACATAATCAGAAAAGAAAGGAAGTTGAAGTATGGAGTTGAAAATTGACATTGATAAAAAAGATAATGCAGTCAGCTTAGACAGGATCATAGATATGGTTCTGGAAAACGCAGAATCAGATCCGCAGAAGCAGTTTGATTATATGAAGCACTTTGACCAGAAATTCATGGAAGAAATCAAAAAGTATTCACATGTCATCCGAAATCCGAAGCTTGATAAAACCACGCCGAAGCAGTTTGAGGCGGTAATTGAGAACCAGTCATCAGACCTGCATGATGTAATGTCGGATGCAGGCATTGCGTATTTGAAGCATGGAATGAAACTCGGCGCACGGGTTGTATTTGAATTGCTGTATTAATTTATATGCAGAATGGGGTGAAAAGTATTTGAAGTACTTAATTTTAACATCAGACGATAATGAAATCTTTTACAATCTTGATATAATAGTTAATATCAGTTTTGGTCTTGCAGTGAATTTATTAAATGAATCAGATATGCAGAAAAATGGATATAAGCCATTAGAAACAGTTATGGGAATATATTTTACGGACGGAAGCAGCGCGGCATACAGTGCTGCAGACTGTAAAATAAGTTTTGACCGATAAACAAAGGAGAGTGATACACCATGAAAGAATTGGATGAACAGGCACGATACAATATTGCACAGGTTACGGCTACAATGACAATCGATGATATGCCGCCGGATATCCGGACACTGGAAAACCTGGAGCAGATTGCGGCTGGGGAACGAACGGAAGACCAGATAATCAATGAAATCATAAAGGAGTACACAAATGGCTGATAAAATATACTGTTATCCTGATACTGATATACTGATAAACAAACTGGATATACAGAACTCAAGCCAGTTGATAGAGGCTGAAACCAGGATTGCATCAATCCGTCTGTATCAGCTTCAAAAGCATCCAGTAAAAGGTAACTTCGATTTTAAACACCTTTGCAACATCCACAATCATATATTTCAGGATTTGTATTCATGGGCCGGGGAGCTGCGTACCGTGGATATTGCGAAAAAAAGTCTGTTCTGCTTGACTCAGCACATGGAAAGCTATGCACAGACGATATTTCCATCGTATTACCATGACTGTATGCAGGCGAAAAGCTATTTTGATAAATTTGTACATATCTTTTCTACGCACTATGCCGATCTCAACGCCCTGCACCCGTTCAGAGAGGGAAACGGACGTTCTCAACGGGAATTTTGCCGGGAGTTGTGCCTACAGTGCGGATATTCATTTGATTTAACACATACATACAAAGATGAAATGCTGCAGGCAAGTATTGAATCTCTGGAAATAGGCGATAACAAGGGGCTTGAATCCATTTTCCGGAAATGTATCATTCCATTGCGTCAATGATAGCATTCACACTGTATTAATATAAAAGTCTTCTATATGACAGAGCTGTCCATCTGCGGGCAGTTCTGTTTTTTTCTGCCAAAGGCAGAAACGGGTGCAGATGTAATAAATGTATGGCTATAAACCAGTATTTACACCTGGAAGGAGGACTATAAATCATGGCAACAAAATTGGAAAATTACGTACAGATGGCATGTCAGACAGCCGCCGAAATAACAGAAAACCGCGAAAAATGGACAGCCTTTCTTGATACGGCATCAAAACTGTACCGTTATCAGTTTACGGATCAGCTGCTGATTCATGCGCAGCGCCCGCAGGCTACGGCATGTGCGGAATTTGATCTCTGGAATAAGCGCATGAAACGGTACATCAGGCGCGGCTCCAAAGGCATCGGCCTTGTAAGCCTGAGAAGCGGGCGCCCGTCTCTGCGCTATGTGTTTGATATTTCGGATACCGGAAAACGGCAGGATGCACATGAACTTTTTCAGTGGATTTATAAAAATGAGTACGATGCAGCTGTAACAAGGCACATGGAAGACTATTTCGGCGTACAGAATAAAAACGGGATTGTGGGATTGTTTGGGGATGTGGCAGTAAAATGTTCCAAAGGATTCTGGAAAAAGTATGGCGGAGATGTTATCTCCAGTACAGCAGGGAGCCGTCTGGAAACCCTGGATAATCGCAGCCTGTGTGTAAAATTCTGTAATCTACTTGCATACAGTGTGTGCTATATGATCCTTATCCGCTGCGGCACTGATTCAAGGAAAATTCTTTCACTTGATGTGTTTGACAGTATTGTGGATTTCAATACGCCAGCAATGACAAAAATCCTGGGGTATGCGGTCAGCCGGGCCGGGGATCTGATCCTGCACCAGATCGCCATAGCTGTATTTCAGTACGAGAAAGAAAAAATGGAGGAGCGTCATAACAAAAATCCAGAAAAATATAGAAAAACTGACAGAAACCAAAAGCAGCCGGCACCGTATAGCAAACAGAACCTGCAGGAGACCGTTCAGGATGTATATGACTTTTATAAACCAATCATAAAAGAGTTTATTCTAAATGATACAGCATATAAAAATGCCTGCCGTAACTCAGATCAGAAGAACGCTATACTTGAAGGCTTTGAAGCCGTAAAACGTGCAGCATTATCCGTCAGAGACCTGCGGTTTTTAAAGTTTTTCTATGATATGCAGGGATTCCATGACAGGCTCCAGAGTGATGTCATCGCTGAAACATACCCGCTGCTTGCCGTACAGGAGGACGGACAGGATGCTGCAGAAGCCGGAACAGAGGAAGAATACCAGGCTGAACCGGAATCTGCGGAAAACCATGAAATCGAAGCAGGGCAGGATGCAGAGACAGAAATCCAGGAAACAAGAGAAGAACTGGAGATGGAACAGGCTGAACCGGATGCTGCGGATGTACAGACACAGCCATTGACAGAATTTCAGACAGAAGAAACAGAATCTGTACCGGAACAGATGCAGGCTAAAGAAGTTCCAGCTATTTCAGAGAACTACAAAATTACTGACAATAATACCGGAAAAGGCGGAGCAAAAGAAAAATTCCGGAGGAACATCAAGGCAATTACTGTCTTACAACAGATCGAAAGTGAAAATCGACTGGCTACATTGGAAGAACAGCACGTTCTTTCACAGTACGTTGGCTGGGGCGGCATTCCTGATACATTTGATCCGGATAAAGAAGAATGGGCTGCTGAATATACAGAATTAAAAGAAATTCTGAAAGAACAGGAATATGAATCTGCCAGAGCTTCAGTACTTAACGCTCATTTCACTGGCCCGGTTGTCATCAAAGCCATGTATGCTGCCATTGAAAGCATGGGCTTTAAATCCGGAAACATTTTGGAGCCGTCTTGTGGTATAGGCAACTTTTTCGGATGCATACCAGAAGAAATGTCTAAATCTAAACTGTACGGTGTGGAATTGGACAGCATTTCAGGATGCATCGCCAGGCAGCTTTACCCGAAGGCACGTATTATTGTCTGCGGATTTGAAAGTACGGATTTTCCTACGAATTTTTTCGACCTTGCGATTGGCAATGTGCCTTTTGGTCAGTATCAGGTCAACGATCAAAAATATAATAGACTTAATTTTAAAATTCACAATTACTTCCTTGTAAAATCCCTAGAGCTGGTGCGTCCTGGCGGCATTCTTGCATTTGTAACCAGCCGTTACACAATGGATTCTCAAAGCACAGATGTACGAAGCTATCTGGCAGAGAGAGCCGATCTGCTGGGTGCTGTACGTCTGCCACGAAATGCATTTCGTGCCAATGCCGGCACAGATGTTGTATCAGACATCATATTCCTGCAAAAGCGTGATACGCCAGCTCTGGAAATGCCTGTATGGGTACAGACAGAAGAAAATGCAGACGGATTTTCAGTAAACAGCTATTTTCTGGATAATCCCCACATGGTACTTGGCAAACAATCATCTCGTAGCACACAATACGGAAAGCCGGAATACACGGTGTTTCCAATTCCAGACGCAAACCTGGGCGAACAGTTGCGTGAAGCCGTATCACATATACATGGCGAATATCAGGCTGCTGTACACGAAGATGAAGAAAGTACTAGCGAAACAGATGTTATCCCTGCTGATCCGATGGTGAAAAACTATTCATTTACAATAATTGATGGCAAAGTGTATTACAGAGCAAACTCTGTCATGAAACAGATGAATCTAAGTACAACAGCCAAATCCCGTGTTGTTGGCATGATTGTACTGCGTGACTGTGTGCATCAGTTAATCAGCCTACAAATGGACGAACACGTATCAGATGATAAAATCAAGGCAAAACAGGCAGAGCTTAATCGTCTCTATGATGCATATACGCGAAAATATGGTTTGATTAATGACAGATCCAACCGTCTTGCATTTGACCAAGATTCGTCATATTACTTGTTGTGTTCGCTTGAGATACTGGATGATAATGGAAAGCTGAAACGTAAGGCAGATATGTTTACCCGCCGTACTATCAAACAACAAAAATCTGTCACACACGTTGATACTGCAAGCGAGGCACTTGTTGTTTCGATTGGGGAACGTGCCCGTGTAGATTTAAATTATATGTCGCAGCTTTCCGGAAAGACCGAAGCAGAGCTGATAAAAGACTTGAATGGTGTGATTTATAAAGACCCAGTTAAAGATACCTGGCAGACGGCGGATGAGTACTTGTCTGGAAATGTCCGTGTTAAGCTGCGTCAGGCGGAAGTAGCGGCAGAACAGGACTCGGCATACCAGATTAACGTCGAAGCTCTTGAAAAAGCGCAGCCGAAAGACCTTGACGCATCGGATATCGAGGTGCGAATCGGTGCGACTTGGATCGATAAGTCTTATGTACAGCAATTTATGTACGAAACTCTTAAAACTCCGTTCAATTTACGTAATAAAATCCAAGTTAATTATTCAAAAGCAACAGCTCAGTGGTTTATCAGCAATAAAAACTCAATCCCGTCCAACGACGTAGCAGCCTATACCACGTATGGCACAGAGAGGGCCAACGCCTATAGGATTCTGGAAGAATCGCTTAATCTGCGTGACATAAGAATTTACGACACAATCGAAGATGAAAACGGCAAGGAAAAGCGTGTTTTAAACGCTAAGCAGACCACACTGGCCGCGCAAAAACAGCAGGCGTTACGTGATGCATTTAAAGACTGGATATTCAGAGATCCGAAACGCCGTCAGGTGTTGGTACATCAATATAACGAGCTGATGAACAGCACACGCCCGCGCGAATATGATGGCAGTCATATCGTATTTAGCGGCATCAATCCCTCGATAACCCTGCAACCACATCAGGTCAACGCCATTGCACACATCCTTTACGGTGGCAATACACTACTTGCACACGAAGTAGGAGCGGGCAAGACTTTCGAGATGATTGCGGCAGCAATGGAATCAAAGCGTCTAGGCTTATGCCATAAGTCTATCTTTGTGGTTCCTAATCATTTAACGGAGCAGACTGCGGCTGAATTTTTGCGCTTGTACCCGGCTGCTAATATCTTGGTTACGACCAAAAAGGATTTTCAAACCGCCAACCGTAAAAAATTTTGCGCCCGTATTGCAACCAGCGATATAGATGCTGTCATTATCGGACATTCTCAATTTGAAAAAATCCCTTTAAGTCAAGAACGCCAGGAATGGCTGATAAATGAGCAGATCAGTGAAATCACAGACGGAATACATGAAATCAAAGCCAGTGGCGGAGAACATTTTACGGTAAAACAGTTGGAGATTACAAAACGGAATCTGGAAACACGTTTGGATAAATTACGTGCAGCACACCGTAAAGACGATGTTGTGACATTCGAGCAGCTTGGCGTAGACATGATGTTTGTTGACGAAAGCGACATGTACAAAAATCTTTTCTTATACACCAAAATGCGCAATGTTGCAGGTCTTTCTACAGCGGACGCGCAAAAATCAAGTGATATGTTTGCAAAGTGCCGATACTTGGACGAAATCACAGGCGGACGTGGTGTTGTATTCGCAACGGGCACACCGATCAGCAACAGCATGACGGAAATGTACAGCATCCAACGTTATCTCCAGTTTGATAAATTACAGGCAATGGGCATGGGACATTTCGATTGCTGGGCAAGCCGTTTCGGGGAAACAGTCACAGCTCTTGAATTGGCTCCAGAAGGAACCGGATACAGAGCGCGGACGCGCTTTGCCAAGTTTTTCAACTTGCCAGAGCTGATGCAGATGTTTCGGGAAATTGCGGACATTAAAACATCGGATCAGCTCAATTTGCCTGTTCCAGAAGTTGAGTATCATACTGTCGTATCACAGCCTACGCAGCATCAAAAAGCAATGGTCAAAGAGCTTTCCAAGCGGGCGGAACGTGTACATAACGGTATCGACCCACATATTGATAATATGTTGCGCATCACATCGGATGGACGTAAATTGGGACTGGATCAGCGGCTTATCAATCCAATGCTGCCGGACGAGCCTGGAACCAAAGTTAATCTATGCGTTGCAAATGTCTTACAGCAATGGCGCGACGGTGATGTAGAAAAACTAACCCAGTTAATCTTTTGCGACGTTTCGACACCATCCGGATCTGGAAAACAGACCAATCCTGATGCTGATTCCCAATTTAACAATATTTACGATGATATTAAACGAAAACTTATTATCGGTGGTATGGCTCCGGAACAAATCGCTTTCATACATAGTGCAAAGAGTGACGCACAAAAGAAAGAGTTATTTGCAAAAGTGCGGAGCGGCCAGGTGCGCGTCCTGATTGGCTCAACCCAAAAGATGGGTGCAGGCACAAATATCCAAGATCGGCTGATTGCATTGCACGATTTGGATTGCCCTTGGCGCCCACGTGACCTGATTCAAAGGGCTGGCCGTATTGTACGGCGCGGTAATGAAAATCCGAAAGTGCATATTTACAGATACGTTACGGAAAGTACCTTTGACGCATATCTTTGGCAGACGATCGAAGCCAAACAGAAGTTCATCAGTCAGATCATGACCAGTAAATCCCCAGTAAGATCGTGTGAAGACGTAGACGAAACGGTGCTGTCATTTGCGGAAATCAAGGCGTTGTGCGCTGGCGACCCAAGAATTAAGGAACGTATGGATCTTGAGCTGGAAGTATCACGTCTGCGGATTATGAAAGCTGATTATCAGAGCAAACATTATCAAATGGAAGATGATGTATTAAAGAATTATCCGGAACAAATCAAAGAGACACAAGGCTATATTAATGGAATAGAGACTGACATCCAGATTTTAAAGCGGCATCTGTGTCCGGACGGTAATTTTGCAGGCATGGTTATCAACGGTATGACCTATACGGACAAAGAAAAAGCTGGAACTGCACTGATTGATGCTTGTCAGGATATATCCAGCACAGATCCGGTGGAAATCGGCAGCTACCTGGGATTTTCGTTGTCTGTGAAATTCAGCGGATTCGTACATAAAATCATCATCAAAGGTGCTGTATCTTATCAGGTTGAGATGGGCGACGATATATACGGCAATATTACACGAATTAACAACGCATTGGGAAAGATAGAAGACCAGCTTGGAGCGTACAAAACAAAACTCGAAAACCTGCAACAGCAGATGGACGCTGCTAAAGCTGAGATTAACAAGGCATTCCAATATGAAAACGAGCTAAAAGAAAAGTCTGCACGTCTGGCGGAGCTGGATGCACAGCTTGACATCGGCGCACCAGAGCCACAGACAGCAGCGTAGCACCAGTATTAAAAGGCCCCTGCGGGGGCCGGGTGCTGTTTTGAAAACATAGTTAACTGGCTGGCAGCCAGAATTTTACATAAATGGAGGGCTTACATGGAAAGAAAATTAAAAGTATTAAAAGCTGTGTTATTGCTGCGCAGGTTTAACAGGCATGAAACAAAAGAGAAGCAGATTGAAATGGCTGATAAATATTATTCAGACCGGGAAATCGACGAATGGATAGAATATTTGAAAAATCCGGAACCGGAGCCTGAATTTGAAGAAGAACCGGAATGTATTGATCTGGAAGAACGATATACGCCATCCTGTACGGCACACGATTATTCCCCGTCAAATCCCTGGGATGCTCCGGGCATGTGTATCAGCGACTTTATTTAACATGTAAGCATCAAGAAATATTGCCATCATATTATGAGGAGGTTATCGTATGAGCAATTCAAGAATAAGCGGGCTTGAGCTGTTTCAAATGCCGTTCAGCAGCCATAGTGTCTCCAGACATCAGGATGCCGGACGGCAGCAGCAGCCGGCAGCAGCATCGACAAAAGCTCCGCAGCAATCCAGATGCCAGACAGCAGTACAGCATCCAGCGGTACATAAACCGAATATTACACCACCAAAACGTAACGCAGACGAAATCAAAAATGCAATGCCAGCAGCCGATGCAAAAACGCCGGTCTTGGAAAAGGCTGGCAAAACGCAGACAGATTCAACAACAAAACAGCCATCTGCTGCAAAGCCAGAAGAACAGCCGAAAGCGCAGCAGAAAGAGATGGTATTGGATATGTCCTCTGGTTCAACAGCTTTTGCAGATGGTAAATCCGGAAATACAGATGACGCAGCCAGGCGTAAAGCACACGAAGCAGCCGAAGCAAAGCGTAAGGCGGAATGGGATGCCACGCAGAAAGCTAAAAAACAGAAAGAAGCAGAAGCATTACAGAAACTGCAGTCTATGAGTGATGATGAAGCTGTAGCAGCATCTACCAGGCGTATCAGTACGGATGTGGAGCGGATTACGCGAAGAAACATGAAAGAATGCGTTGCAGAACACGTTCAGGGATTATGCCGTAAAGACCCTGCATTTGCGCGTCTCACCATGCATCCGCATAAAAGTATGTCACATTGCTTTCTATACATAAACCGTAAAGCTAAAGAATTTATTCTGCAAGAAATGGAAGAAAACGGCATACCAAAAGACAGCAACGGATACGGCAGCGATGTTCCGGACGGCATGGTTTACCAGTGGGCGGAAGACTACTTTCATGATGCGGATGCACCGGAAGACACAGAAAAAGAGGAAAAATTCGTACCGAAACCATATACAGGTACTGTGCAAAAGAATAAAAGTTCTGCATCACCGAAAAATTCTTCTAAGAAAAAAGAAGAAAAGCTATCAGAGCCAGGAGAATATGAACAGATGAGTTTTATATAGGAGGTGCCAGAAATGTTGAATAAGAGGGAATGCCGAAAGTTTTTTCATCAGTATCCGAAATTGAATCCACGCAGCGGGATCATGAATGCCAGCCAGGTTGATTTTATTGTCCGCACGGCGGTTAAGGTTATTGACAGGCATAAGACACTGGTTCTCTGGCTCTATTCCCGTGACCGGGCATCACGGGGGGATGTCCGTCCATGCATGGCTGTATTCCAAGTCAGGGATGACTTTTTAACACTGGCGCATAGGGATGACGGCAGTACGGTATGGCGCTCGGCTTCGTTCAGCCGCCTGAACAGCAGCTGGGATTTCAGCAGCAGGTGTGCATTCTATGCCGCCAGCGACAATGAGTGTTTCCATAAATATTTCAAAAGCAGGTTTGAATCCGGATTTATGCCGCTGCTCAATTTGCAAAATGCAATACAGAAAAGCCGCAGGCGTGAGCGTCAAATCAGGAAAGAAAAATGCATTATCAGCCGCATGTCCTGTATAGCAGCTTTGCCGCGCGGCCTGAAAGGATGGATACATAAATCCGTCATGCCTGGCTACTTCTTTTACGATTATAAACGCGGCGGAAAAGATGTACCCGGTGTCTGTTCGGCGTGTGGCAGTGAAATACGGCTGTCTGGTGTGAAACAAGGTGTGCAAAAGATTTGCCCGCATTGCCGGAAAGAGATTATCTGCAAACCGCGCAGCCGGCGCAGCAAACATATGTATGACAGGAATACCTGCCAGGTCATACAGCGTATAAGCGACAACGAGCTGGTTATCCGTATCATAAAGATTTATTACAGCTATAAGGACTCTGACACGCCGGAAATAGATATCTACGAAAATGCCAGACATTTTGTACATCGGGACGCAGAAAGCGGGCAGGTCCAGATTGAAAGCTATTATTATACATTCCACAGCGGCATCCTTACAGACTGGAAAGAGGGCGAACGTCCGCGCAGCAGCATGTTTTATGAGGGCTTTGAGTCAGAAGCATCAGGTCATTTATATACAAAAAATCTGCCGGATGCACTTGCCGGCACGCCCTGGCAGTACTGCCCAATTACTGAATATTATAACCATTTCCGCAAGCCGCTCTTAGCCCCGCGTTTTCTAATCGTATACCTTTATCATCCCGCACTGGAACATCTCGTTAAAACAGGATTTTATTCTATTGTGGAAAGCCTGTTTTGCGGATATACAGATAACTGCCTGAATGAATCCCAGCACCGGACACACCGGATACTTGGTATTGCTGCAGAAGACGTGGACTATCTGCGCGGTCATGATCCCGACATGACGCTTCTAAAGATATATCAGGGGTACACAGGGCTGAAAAAGCGGCGGGAACTATTAACCTGGCAGATCCGGAATGATGCCAGCAATGATGTTCTGCCTATACTGCAGCATATGACCCCGCATAAAGCCATGCGTTATCTTGATGCACAGTTTGGTTTTCTCCGTTTCCGCAAAACAAAATACGGTGGGCAGCGTTACAAAACTATGCAGGATCTTGTTACGGAATACCGGGATTATCTGGATATCTGTAAAAAACTTGAATATGACCTCAAAAATAGTTTTGTTAAATATCCAAAGGATTTGCAAAAAGCGCATGATAAAGCAGCAAAACGATTAAAACATAAAATAGATGCAAAAGTGAAACGTGATTTTGCTGCCGTATACAAAAATATTTCCGGACAATATGACTTTGAAATATCCGGCATGAAGATTGTATATCCGAAAATATCAGATGATATTATCCGGGAAGGACATGCGCTGCATCATTGCGTAGGCAGTTACACAGGCCGCATAATCAGGGGAGAATGTGTGGTACTGTTTCTGCGCCAATGCTGCGACCTGGAAAAGTCGTTTTACACAATCGAAATACGTGGAAATAAGCTGGTACAGGTACGTGGTATGGGAAACTGTGTTGCAACACCAGACGTAGAAAAATTTATCAAATCCTGGAAGCAGCGGGTGCTTGACCGGATTAATATTGCAGCATAAAATTTAAAGAAAGGTGTAATTCAGTATGACAAAAATAACATTTGAGACGGACGAGGCAGACAGCTCACGTATGATCAACCTGGATGATATTCTGGCAATGATGATTGATAAGGAGGCGGAAAGTCAGGATAAATCGTATTTTGATTTCATCAAAACGCATGACAGTAGTATACTGACGCAGATAAAAAAGTATACTCTGGAAGTAAAAGACAGGGATTTTTCAAAACTTGATGAAGTCCAGACAGAATTCATGATAGAAGAATTGGCGATAGATCTTACAGACACTATTACCAGAGCGAATTTTGCATACCTAAAGAGTGGGATGAAACTTGGTGTAAGGATGCTGTTCGAGCTTATGGCTTGATTACCCTGAATTGTCTGCCATACATACACAATAAAGGTTCTGCAGCTTGAAATTGTCTGAATATTTTGAGCAGTACCGCGCCGATCCAGCTGGCACGGAATCAAATATTCAGACAATTTTGCAAAATAAAGAGCAGTATAAGCATATCATAAAAGCTGGTTTCTGTATGAATCAGGCAGCTTTTATGATATAATGCATATTAGCCATAGAATGTAAACACTAAAGTATACCGAAAGGGGATGAAGAAACTGGGAAAAATAGATACTATAACAAAAGAATATATGAAAGATCCGGTAATCTTTGCCGATATGTTTAATAAATTTTTATATCATGGCAAGCAGGTAATCAGGCCAGAATCTTTAATAGAAATGGACTCCACAGAGATTGTCGTGCCATACGGAGAGGGAAAAGCAGGCGTGCCAGCACAGAAATACCGGGATGTTCTAAAGCTGATGAAGACGGACGGTAATATCGCATACTGTATTTTAGGATGTGAAGATCAGGGTGCCATACATTATGCCATGCCGGTAAAAAATATGCTTTATGATTCCATGCAGTTCGCACGCCAGGTTACAAAGGCTGCAAAGTCGCACAGGCAGGAAAAAGAGCATAAGCCGACATCCGACGAATTTCTGAGCGGCTTCTACAAAACGGACAGGCTGATTCCCGTTGTGACACTGGTAATCTACTGGGGGCCGGACAGATGGGATGGGCCATTAACATTAAAAGAGATGTATGCAGAAGCGGATGATGCCGTTATGCAGTATGTGCCAGATTATAAGATAAATCTGATTGCGCCGGAACAGATGTCAGATGATGAGATTAAAGAGTTTCAGACCAGTTTGAAAGAAGTCATGCTGTATATCAAATACTCAAAGGATAAAAATAAGCTGCAGAAAGTAACACAGGCAGATGAAAGTTTTCAAAACCTTGACAGACAGGCGGCAGAAGTCATTAATGTTACAACGAACTCGAAATTAAAATATCCGGAAGGAAAGGAGAAGATAGATATGTGCTTAGCTCTTGAGGAAATGCGGATGGACAGTAAACGTGAGGGAATACGCGAAGGTGAGATTAAAGGTGCTGTTGAAACTTATCAGGAAGTTGGGATTTCATTACAGGAAACATCCAGGCGTGTTTCAGTAAAATTCAATCTTCCACTGCAGCTGGCCGAAGACAAAGTAAAAAAATACTGGAAGTAGCAGCTATACTATAAAAAACCGTACCCGTACAGCCACAGAAAAGGCTCTCTGGTACGGTTTTTTGTATCCGTATCTGTATTCTTTACAGAAAAAAGAAAGGAAGTTATTATGTCAGTACGTTCCAATACATATGAAAAAGCCGTGAGATATTTGGAAAGAATTTATAACCTGGTCAATCAGGAATACTTTGACGGAGAGCTGGAAGAAATCACACTGACAATACAGGAAAGCGTCAGATCTTTCGGGCATGTGTCAGCAGATAATACATGGTTTACGGATAAAAAATCTATGAAGGAGCTGAACATATCTGCCAATTATCTGAAACGCAGCATATCAGAAATCGTAACAACACTGGTCCACGAATGCAGCCATATATGGAATATGCAGCATGGCATAAAGGATACAAGCAATGGTTATGTATACCATAATAAAAGATTTAAAAAGACAGCAGAAGAAATCGGAAAAATAATCGTTGAGCGGCACAGCACATATGGCTGGTCCGTCAGCAGCCCGTCACAGGAAACACTTGATTTCTGTAAGAGGCACAGTCTGGAGGATATTCAGATCTGGAGGATGGACAAAGTTCCGGACGGGGAGCCGGATGCTGGTCCGCCAGTATCTAAAACCAAAAAGCCTTCCAGTACACGAAAATACTTATGTCCGTGCTGCGGCAGTTCATTCCGTGCTACAAAGAAAATAAATGTGTTATGCATGGAATGCAGTGAAAAATTTATTGAATCTGAATAAATAATAACTGCGTCAGGCGGAACCGTTTTGTATTGAAAAATTAAATATACACTTTTAATTTTCTGCAATCCTAAAAAATATTCTTAAAAAAAACGGATTCTGGTTTTGTATAATTTATGGATGAAAATACAATCTGTTTCAGACGCTTTATTTTGCGTTTTCAGGCGCTTTTTAATCAATCCATGCCCATTCCGTCTTACACAAAACCGTGCTTTCCTGCCCGTTCTGCGCGGTCTGGAGGGCATGTTTTGATGCCCGTCAAAATTTTAAGCCAGCGTCAGGGCTTCGCCCTGGTGTCTTGCAAGGGGGAATTCCCCCTTGACCCCCTGTTCTCCATCTGCTTTCCCTTTTACATGCTTTATATTGCTGCATCTGTTTATATTCATTACACTTAAAATATGCCCTGCGGGCACGGGTGTTTAATTAAATGTTATATCAGAGGAGATTATTATGGGAAACTTTATAGAATTATTTGGAGAAAAGGTCTATCTAAAATCATGGCAGGAAAAATTAGCAGATGTTCATAAGAAAAATAATCAGCTTGGCATGTCTGTCCGTGAGGACTTTATCAGAATTTGTAACAGAACGCCAGAAGAAGCAGCTCATGAACATGCACAGTTGAAAGCAAAGCATAATGCTCGTTTTAAAAGTGCTAAAGACAGGCTTGCCTATTACCGGTCTCACGGTTTGGATAACTGCGCAGATTATCCTGGAGGGGATGAAGCATTTGAACGGGATGTGTTATCTGGTGATAAACGCGAAGAATGTATGGTTTTTTCATTTGATATGAAATCAGAGGATGATTATATTTGCAAGTGTTTACAAAGTGGACGTTTTGTACCCGAAACTGATTTTACACATCATTTTAAGCTGCACCCAAAAATCCAGGCTATATGCAGGGATGTTTCTTGGGATTTGTATGGTTTAACAAGTTCACGGCATCCAGATCCTGCTTATGATCCGTGGCTGCCAAATTCTAATTATTATCGCAAACGGGCAGAAAATTAAAATACGAAAAAATTAAAAAATGCCCTGCGGGCACGGGAGTACTGGCAGTTCAAAAGAAAGGAGGAATTGAAGAAATTATGGTAATGAAAGGAGGCATCCGTAAAAAGAAATGGACTATCCCATCATCAGGCAGTTATACCATGATGCACTTAAACAGGATGCGGATACAGGAAAGATCAGCATGGAAACGAAAGAGGACATTAAGGCGCTGCTGGAAGGACTGAAATCAGAGACTGGCGGACAGGAACACATGATACATACAGATGAAATACTGCTCGCTGCATCTGCTGCAGAGGAAAACGGCTTTGTAAAAGGATTCCTGTATGCTTTCCGGCTGCTTAAAGAATGTACTGGCAGATAGAGGGTTACAAAAGGGATGAACGGCAAACACCGCAATGTTTTACCGTTCATCCCTTATTTTGGTTCCTCTGTCCGCTTAAACAAATCCCCCACCGGACATTCCAGTATCCGGCACAGCGCATCCAGGTTCTCAAACCGGATGGACTTTGTTTCATCCGACACCATGCGGTTAAAATTTTGGTAGCTTAAATCCATTTGCTTAAACAGCCAGTATTTCGTATGACCCTGTTCTTCCAGAATTTCCAGTATCCGTAGCTTTACCATCTGCATCTCCTTTTTGTGCCATTATAAAGGAAATCCTATCCTTGCATGAATGATGTATAAATGATATAATGTATACATTATCTGATGTATACATTATATATGGAGGGCAGAACATATTATTTATGGTAGCTGACAGGATTAAGGTGCTGCGGGAGTCGCATGGACTGACACAGTCAGATGTTGCGGAACGGATCGGCATTTCGCGCAGCAGCGTAAACGCTTGGGAGATGGGCATTTCCACGCCGTCCACCACGTATATTGTTGCGCTGGCACGGCTTTTTAAAGTATCTACGGATTATCTGCTGGGAATTGATCATGAGATAGTACTGGATATTTCCGGACTGGACAGTGAAAGCGTGCAGGTCTTAAACCGGATGGTGCAGTTTATGAGGCATAGGCAAAAATAATATTCATATGGGATTGAAATATAGTATCTATAAGTGTTATATTTTAATTAGGATTATGACCCAATTTTTACGTCCACTTTTTGCCCACACCCTGAATCTGGGCAAAACAGGGACACTTTACGTCCCAAATCAGGCTCCTATTTCGTGCCAATATTGTTGCACATACTCGAATCTTTATAACTTGCAATATAGCTCATAAACCAATCAATATATCAAACTTGACAAAAAATAGAAAAGATACTAAAATGTTAAATCTAAAGTTAAGAAATATATATCGAAACATCAACAAATACTTATAATAAGAAACAAGAAATACTTATAATAAGAAATAGCCACAAACACAAATAACAAACCGATACGGAATCTTAACGGAACATACAAAGAAATAAGACCATCAAGAAATGGGACGATCATACGCTTCACTTTATTGCAAACGGGTTCCAACTTGAAAATGCTTTACAACAAAGCATAAAAATCAAGAAATAAAAGAACCTAAAACGAATAAATCGCTTTTGAAAGGAGCAAACAATCATGAAATTAAATGCAAAGAAAATCGTTACACTGGTACTTACCGCTGCTATTGCACTGTCCGGTATCAGCCTGAATACTTCTATTACCGCACATGCTGCCACTGCTGTATCTGATGTCCAGAAGTGGGGTACAATCACTATGAAACCAGGTGACACAAAGAAGGTCATCGTAAAGGACAAAGACGGAAAGGACATCACCACGCAGTACAAGTGGTCTTCGTCTGATAATAGCGTTGTAAAGGTCAACATGGACTTCGTGAGCCAGTCCGATTACACCGAATGCCTGGAACTGATTGCTGCCGGTTCTGGTACAGCCACCCTTACAGGCAGTCCGGTAGGACTTAGCTACGCCCCAACGGAACTGACCGTCACCGTCAAAATGGCAGGCCCTACAGCCAAACAGAAGAAATGCAAACATAGCTTCAAAGTCACCAAAAAGGCAACCTGCGAACGCGCTGGCGTAAAAACCTGCAAAAAGTGCAAGCTGCAGAAAAGCATCAAGATGACGTCACATAAGTACGTGAACACTACAGTCAAGACAACGGAATACGATGGATTTGAATACATCGTCTTGTGTTCCGGATGTGATTGTCCAGACACATTTGAATGTCCAATGTTCACACAAGGCATTGAATGCGACACAAAATGTGACTATACCATCGTCATCACAACCAAAGCACGTGCTGGAGTCATTGCATATCCATATCACTACGATGAAGTCCTCTATCTGGAAGACTATGACAGCTTATGGGATGCTACACAACATGCCGCTAACAAAGTAATGTATCACGCAATGTACGACTTAAAATCAGACACACATGGTGCATACGAAGACTTTGAATACGAGTATGGTGAACACGAAGTAACCAAAACAGTCAAAGCCTGCACATATTGCGGAAAGTACAAAGAGTAATACAAAAACAAACCGTTATCCTGAGACGATGTAAATGCGTCTGGGATACGGTTTGTTTTTTTTGTTTGCTGGCAGATATGTACGCACATATCTATTCTATTTTCTTATTGCAATACATATTTATACATGATATAATATCAACATACTACTAAAAATTCATATGTACAAAAAGTACGAAAATAAACCTACCTGACGGCCAAGTATACACAAATACAAGATGGGTTTATTTTATTATTTTCACTTCATAATTTTCTAAATCATGATACTCCATTTCGATTTTTAATCTCGTGTTTTCATCAAGATTATATTTCTTTGCTACTCGAATCATCATCATTCGCTCATATTGAGAATGTAACTTATCCCTGCATTCTGTAATAATCTTTTCTGCCTGTTCTTTCGTATCACAATGCTGCACCAAAGAATATCCGAATCCAAATGCAGGTGCCTTACTGTTATGAAAATCAGAAATAATAATATCATATGGCAAAATAGATTCGTGAAACACAACATCCCAGTTAGTCGAAGAATCACAAGCCATCATAATAGCCATTTTTTCGTTTGATAACTCAAAATGCTTCCCTTCTGAGTTTATTATAAAAATTGATACTTTATTTGCCATGACCTTTCCACCCATTTATTTGTATTTATAACAAACCTGTCTCGGCAAGACGTCTCCTTATACGATTCTCTTTTACCTCAAAATACACCGCAAGTGTTGGTATAGCGAACCGTTCATCAAATTCTACGGATTTCATCACTTTTGCATACGCTGCCACAAATTCATCTGCAGGCATAAGAAGTTCAGCAGCAAATCTGTCTGCACGGTCTTCCTTCATGTCTCCGGCACCATGATTTTCTTTTGTATATGCTTGTGCAAACAGTCTTTTTGGATTCTTTTCTAAAGAACTGCCAACACAATCCATTAGATAATGACCAAGTTCATGTGCAATAATAAACCGCTGGTGAGCAAAGTTCTCATTTTTTCTCGCAATAATGATTTTATCATGACCGTACAATTTTTTCGTTGTACCACCCACATATATATTTCCAACAGCATTATCCGGTATTGTTTCCTGTACATATACTTTGAAACCAAAACATTCAGCAATCGTTTTTACAGGTATAGAATGCTCGTGACTATTCCATCCACCCGCATGCAAAACATACTATAATACAAGCATCTTATAAACGAGTGCGTCAAAAAAAGAAAGGAGAACCAGATTATGAGCCAATTAGGTGCAGAATATAAATAATCATATCTTATCACATACTCCTCAGACCTCGTAGCAGACCCATACAGACATTTTAAACGTCATAGCCTAACAATTCTAGCTAAAATATATTCATGCTCTTAAATCGCAAATTAGAGCGTTATATGATAATGTTATAAAAACAGGAGAATCAGATACAAGCATATCGGGTTGTCCTGTTTTGTTATTACTATTCCATCACAATAAAGTGTTAAAGCGTAAACGTGATATTTCCTGATAAAAAGTGATAAAACATGAGCAAAACTTAATACAAAATGTTACGATGTTACACTAATAACCGTAACATCAATTTTTGCTGTTACACAAACTGTAACACGTGCAAACCCTTGAAATACAAGCATTTCTGACAAAATTTCATCCGTTTGCACGGATGTTACACTTTTTTTCAAAACCCTTTTTATATAAAATATAATATACGCAATAATAAAGTATTTTATAGTTAATACTACAAAAGTATATATGTTACATATTGTATACAGGGTTATATATATTAAATATATTTTTTAAGTTTACGCGCGCGTTAAGTTATATACCCTACGTATATTTCTATTATAAGGATCTATGTTTTATGTTTTTATATATATAAAGAACTCAAAATAAACCGTTACATCCGTAACATTTTGACGTGAAACACATCTGAAACCCGCATAAACACTGGGTTTTCGTAATAAATAAACCTAAAAATAAGCGTAACATCAGTTTTAACTATCATCATCGTACAACCACGCATAAACCATTGTAACATAAAGCTTAACAGCCATCGTAACACCTGTTACGATTTTCAATCAAAATCTGTTACAAATGCCCCTCAAAAAGCGTAACATTCAAAAAATACCAAAACATCAGTTCTTCATATACGAATCATCCACACCGTATATAATTCACTTCACATACCACTCAGACATCACAGCAGCCCCATACAGACATTTTAAATATCCTAGCCTAACATTCTAGCCAAAATCTATTCAGACGCTTAAATCGCAAATTAGAGCGTTACAGGATTATATAAAAAAGCAGACTGCAACGAATGCTTCTTAATCAAACTACATTTGCGTGATTTTATAATACATTACCAATCAATGCTGCCCTTACATAAGCTGCTTTGCTATACAGAGAGCACGCAAGCGTGCCGGGATAAGGCGCGAAAATACAAAGTACGCAAATTATTAGGGGGATAACCACATGATAGATAAAATAAAAAATGAACTGCGCAGAAGGCTTGAGGCCAGCGAAGACGGAATGATAGAGATTAAAATGCGTAAAAGCGGGGATGTAGTCATCATTACTGCAAGCAGGGCTGCAGCTGACCCGTTATGCATATTTCAAATAAAAAGCTTTAAGCTACAGGCCGTCTATGCACTTGGCTATTATGAGTTAGCAATGGAAATTGCTGATTACGACCAGACAGTAGAAAAACAGCAAAACTTAATCCTGGATCTCTACACTTTCGAGAGTGAAAAACTTGAAACCGGAACAGCATCAGAATCAGAGATTGCATGGTATATCGACGCATATGACGGCTTATTTGGGTACAAACCAGACATAGCTGCATAACAATAAACCACCCACCTGAAAGGAAAAAACATATGGCATACAACAAAAAACAGGACGAAGAAAAAGAAATCGAGGAAAAAGCGGATGAACTCAGAAAGTTGCTGAGAGACCCTGATGTAATGCATGAGATCTTTAAAGACGCCTACATACCAGTCGGCCGGTCAAATGCAAATATGCTTGACGATGTCCTGCAAGACACAGATATGTTCGGAGATTCAAAAGACGAAGCATGAGACAGTTTTTGAAAACCATTCCCGTAAACAGTTAATGGCTGTCCGGGAATGGTTTTATTTTTAAAAAATCAAAAAAACACTTGACAAAACATTTTTTCAAATTTTACTTGACAAACCGTTTTTATCATCTATTTTCAAATTTTTTATAGAATTTTTCATATATAATATGGTCAACTACTAAATAAGCAACTGGTTCTGCGACAGTTTTATCATTCTCATTAATAAGCCGGAGTTCAGTCAGTTTTCTCTTTATGAATTGATAAACGGTATTCTTTCCGTTTCGTCCCTTTGTCCGCTGTTCGATAACCGGATATGTATCTATTGCATATCGCATAATCTCTTTTACACTTAAAAATCTTATCTCTTTTCTTTTTTTTGACATTTTAAAATTCCTTTCTTAATATATATTTCTTCTCTCTTTTCTTCTCTCTTTTTTCTTTACAGAATATTTTTTTCTCTTTTCTCTCTCTTTTTTCTCTACAGAATATTTTTTCTCTCTTTTTTTCTTTAAAGAATATATTTCTTCTCTCTTTTCCATAGTTTTTTTGTTTAATATGAGTCATTTTGAATGTAAAAATCTATACGTTATAAATGTCACATTTTATCACAAAAATGTTATAATTTCAAGCATTTAAAATCAAAATTTTGTCACGTATAATAAAAATAAGCAAACATAAATCAATTATTTTTCAAAAAATTACAATTAGGAAAGGTGTGATTATATATGACAGCTACGGATATTAGCTGCAGGTTTTTAACGCAGTTAAAAAACGCTGCAGCACAGTATGCCTTACACGGCGAACCGCAGCCCCTGATTGATTTGATCTGTCAGGTACAACACGAATCATATGCAGACGGATACAGCCATGCTATCGACGTATTGCAAGATTATCAACAATTAAATAAAGGAGAAGAAATATGAGTGACACGAACAACTACATGTCAGATGATTTCGATACAAATATCGACCTGACATTTCCGAACAGCCGGAGCCTGGCATTAATGTCGATCACACGTGCATTCATCCGGCATAACACACTGGATGCCAACAGCCAGCCGGAGGAAGTATCCGATCAAGTTGTAGGCATGATGAGACATATGTTCTGCAACTATAACGCAACAGCACCAACAGGCGCAAAAATAACAGTTCCAACGGATTTAACGCCTGCGACTATTGCAGAATTAATGTTAGCAATGTATGATATAAAAACAATTAACTGCGCCGGCATCAATTCGGAACGAGAATATGATATTCTGGGAATATACCAGGAAGACGGGCCAAACAAAGGAATCTACATATCAGATGAAATTGAAATTCACAAACTGATAGAAAGATTCAACTCAGAACTTAATGATTACGAAATAAAACAAACAGTTACTATATTACGTCAAAATGCAGAACGTGTAGAACGATGCAGCGATCCGGATTTAATTGCCATCAATAACGGTATTTTTAATTATAAAACCAAAACTGTAGAACCATTCCGATCAGACTTGGTTTTTACAGCAAAGTGTAGAGTAGATTATAATCCGGCGGCAAAGAATATCACAATTCATAATGATACGGATAATACTGATTGGAATGTGGAAGACTGGATTTTAGAATTGTTCGATGACCCAGACATCGCAGAATGTATCTGGCAGATTATGGGAGCTGTCATCAGACCAAACGTATACTGGAGAAAAGCAGCATGGTTTGTATCCGAAAAAGGCAATAACGGAAAAGGAACACTCTGCCAGTTAATGCGAAACCTCGCCGGAAATCAGTCATGCGTAGCAATCCAGCTTTCTGATTTTGGGAAAGATTTTATGTTAGAGCCACTCGTCCACGCGACATCTATTATTACCGACGAAAACGACGTTGGGACCTACATCGACAAAGCTGCTAATCTGAAAGCAATCATCACGAACGACGTGATTCAGGTCAACCGCAAGTTTAAAACACCGATTGCTTATCAATTCCGTGGATTTATGGTACAGTGTATGAACGAAATGCCACGTACAAAGGATAAATCCGAAAGCTTTTACCGGCGGCAGTTGTTTATTCCTTTCACAAAATGTTACACGGGAAAAGAAAGAAAATACATCAAGGACGATTATTTAAACCGTCCGGAAG
>CANDJC010000064.1 GCA_947384955.1 uncultured Eubacterium sp.
GGCAAATGTTACATGAAACATTCCAGATACAGCATAAATACTTGCCAGCGGCAGTGTACTGCCAGCAGATAAAAAAATATTGCACAGTGTCCGTGGTTCTTTATATTGGCAAATATTACATGAAACTATTCCAGCTACAGAATGGATAGCTGCCAGCGGCAGTATACTGCTTTCAGATTAAAAAAATATTGCACAGTGTTCGTGGTTCTTCATATTGGCAAATGTTACATGAAACATTCCAGATACAGCATAAATACTTGCCAGCGGCAGTATACTGCCAGCAGATAAAAAATATTGCACAGTGTCCGTGGTTCTTTATATTGGCAAATGTTACATGAAACATTCCGGCTACAGCATAGATAGCTGCCAGCGGCAGTATACTGCCAGCAGATAAAAAATATTGCACAATGTCCGCAGTTCTTCATGTAAAACATGCGAAAACCAGCCGGGTGACGGGAAGATGCACTGGCTTCCGGCGGCATTGGAGGAATGTTTAGAATCCCTTAGCATTCTGCTACAAAACCAGGCGGCGAAGCCGCAGCGGCACCGGTAGCTGCTGTCTGCAGGCCAGGGCGAATAGGTGCCGCGTCCCGTCCGGGGCCACAGCGTAAATGCAGAATGCTTAGGGATTCTTAACATTCCTCCAATGCCGCCGGAAGCCAGTGCATCTTCCCGTCACCCGGCGTCCGAGGGGCCACAACCCCTCCCCCTCCTTGTCTAAACTCCTGTTATTATACATCATTTTATCCAAAATAGGAGAATTTCTTAAGAAATATTAAGAAAGATTTAAGGCTTATGTTCAGAAATGAGGTTTATAATAAAGCAGACAGGATGCAAGGAGGAGATAAAGATGAAGAACAGACAGATTTCAGTAATTGTACCATGTTTTAATGAAGAAGAAGCCATTCCCATTTATTACGAAAACATGTGCCCTGTTATGGAAGAGATGGATGCAGATTTTGAACTGATTTTTGTGGACGACGGTTCGCAGGATGGGACAATGGACGTGATGCGGAAGCTTTCTGAACAGGATGAACGCTGCCGATATGTTTCTTTTTCCAGGAATTTTGGCAAAGAAGCAGCGATTTATGCGGGGCTTGGCTATGCGGAAGGAGATTTTGTGGCGGTCATGGACGTGGACTTGCAGGACCCGCCGCAGCTTCTGCCCGAAATGTATCAGGCAGTTGCAGAGGGAGAATATGACAGCGCCGCAGCCTGCCGCAGCACCCGGACGGGAGAGCCGAGAATCAGGTCTTTTTTATCAGACCGTTTTTATAAATGCATGAATAAGATTTCACAGACGCAGATGGTGCCGGGAGCGAGGGATTACCGCATTATGAGCCGCAAGATGGCTGATGCGGTGCTGCAGATGAGTGAATATAACCGCTTTTCAAAAGGGATATTCAGCTGGGTAGGATTTCGTACCAAATGGATTGCATATGAAAATGTAGAACGCTCTGCCGGAACTACGAAATGGCATCTGGGAAAACTGTTCCGGTATTCGGTGGATGGGATTACGGGATTTTCAGCTGCACCGCTTTCGATGGCCTCTGTTCTGGGGGTGGCATTTTGCTTTTTTTCGTTTGTGATGATTATCTTCCTTATTATAAGGACGCTGGTCTGGGGAGACCCGACACCGGGCTGGCCGTCGATTGCGTGTATTATTTTTCTGGTCAGCGGCATCCAGCTTCTGTGTATTGGAATTATGGGAGAATATCTGTCGAAAACATATATGGAAACGAAGCATCGTCCGCTTTATATTGTAAGCGATTCCAGTTATGAACGGGAGGTATCCTGTATGGACGGCACTTCGCACAGTGAGGTAAAGAAATGATAAACAGGAAAAAGAAATTCGTTCCGTATCTGTTTCTGGGAGCAGTTACCGTGTTTATCTGCTGTTTTTTTGCAGGACGTTTCGGGATGTTTGCATCGACGCTGGACTGGATCAGCCAGCATAGTGTGATTCCAGATTATTTTCGCAGACAGTTTTATGAAACCGGGGAGCTGTTTCCTGAATTTGCGCCCAGTCTGGGAGGAGGGCAGAATATCTACAATTTTTCATATTATGGACTGTACAGCCCGGTTATTCTGCTGTCATATCTGCTGCCTTTTGTAAAGATGAGTGATTATCTGATGGCAGCCAGTGTTTTGTTCCTGGCAGCGGCGGGAATGCTGCTGTATTACTGGCTGAAAAGCTGCGGGGTTAGCCGGGAAACGGCTCTGTGCTGTGCGGTCATGCTTCTGCTGGCGGCTCCTATGGTGTATCAGTCTTACCGTCAGGTGATGTTTGTCAGTTATATGCCGTTTTTATGTATGGCGCTAATCGGAACAGAGCGTTATTGGAAAAGCGGAAAGACAGGGCTTTTTACTGCCGGGGTTTTTCTTATGATTCTGACCAGCTTTTATTTCAGCATAGCCGGAATTATGTCGCTTGCGATGTACGGGCTTAGCAGATACCGAAAGGTGAGCTGGAAACGGCCGCTGTTTCGGCTGGGACTTTCGGGTCTGGCAGCTGTGTGTGCCAGCGGCATTCTGCTGGTGCCTACGGCATATGTGCTGCTGGGAAGAAGCGGCGGCGCAAAAGAGCAGCAGACAGCAGAGCTTTTCATGCCTGATTTTTCAGCAGTCCGGTTTGCCTGCAGCGGTTATGGAATTGGTCTTACGACAGGAATTTTTGCGGTTTTAGTCATTGGAATATTTTATAAAAACTGGAAAGAGCGGCTTTTGTCTGCGGGGCTTTTGGCGGTGATAACCGTTCCGTTTTTTTCCTGGCTGTTAAATGGAGGGCTGTATGCGCGTGATAAGGCACTGATTCCGTTTCTGCCTGTGCTTTTATATATGACAGCAGTGTACCTGGAAAAAATGAAGCGCAGGGAACTGCCGTTTTGGATAAATCTGACAGGATATCTGTCGGCTGTGTTATGGTGTGTCTGTTCTTTTATGGTAAGAAAACAGGGAATCAGCACAAAACGGTATGAATTCCTTTTGTTTGAAAGCGTGCTGCTGCTTGTATGCTTTTGCATTTACTGGAAGAGCCAGCGGATGCTGTTTCTGACGATGCCTTCGATTGTCTGTCTGGCTTTGTTTGCCATAAACCTCAATCGCACAGAAGGGAATATCATTGCAAAGAGCCGTTATGAAGATATCACAGACAGAGCATGGGAAACGCAGATTTCGGATATTTTAAGCACAGAGCAGGGGCTTTACCGCCTGGAACAGGCAGGGGACAGTGCAAAGAAAAAGGATAATATAAACCGCATCTGGAATACAAGACAGTGGGTCAGCTCCGTATATTCGTCCGCCTGCCAGCAGGATTACCAGAATTTTCGCGAGCATGTATTTCAGACGGAGCAGCCGTTTCGCAATGGGCTGATGCAGTCTTCTTCGGAGAATCCGCTGTTTCAAAAGCTGATGGGAGTAAAGTATATGTTAAAGCGGGAAGAAGAATCTGGTACATTTGATGCAGATATGAAGGAATATGCAGCGCCGGTTATCTATGCCACAGACAGCCTGATTTGCAGAAAAGAATATGAAAAGCTGCCGTTTCCCTATAATCAGACGGCACTGATGCAGTATGCGGTGATTGAAAACGGAGGGATTACAGAAGGACTGATATCAGATGATACAGTTAAAAGGCAGCATACAGAAGGTGATAAAAAAGCACAGCAAAGACAGCGTACAGAAGGTGATAAAAAAGCGCTGCAAAGGCAGCATACAGAAGATGATAAAAAAGTGCAGCAAAGACAGCGTACAGAAGGTGATAAAAAAGTGCTGCAAGAGCGGCAGATTAAAATTGCTGAAAAAGCGTTTCAGGAACGTCGGGCAGATGCGGGCATAAATGTGGTAAGCAGCAGTCTGCATCCAGTAAAACAGATAGAAATTGTGATAGAAGCAGAAAGCAGGGCGGTAAAAGAAGAAAGCGGCACATATTTCGTCCGTTCCAATCAGCCAGTTCCGGCGCTGCTTAAGCTTTCTGGAAATAAGGTCAGAGACTGGAAAAACTGTGAGGAAGAGCAGCTTTTATATCTTCAGTTTGATGTGCGGAATAACCGAAAAAGCCAGGATGTAACGGTGGAACTGAACGGAGTGCGCAACAGGCTGAGTGCCCGAAATCATATTTATTACAACGGAAATACAGCATTTACTTATGCGGTTTTGCTTGCAAAAGGACAGACGGAAGCGGAGATTTTATTTGGCGAAGGGGACTATCAGATATCAGATATCAGAGCTTTTACCGGCAGCAGTTCTATTTTGCAGGATGACGCCCTGTATCAGTCACAATTTTACCCGGACTGGAAAAAGACAAAGGGGAATCGTATCAGCGGAACGATTTTCGTGAAGCGTACAGGATATCTTGTTACATCGATTCCATATGATAAGGGATTTACAATTTTGGCAGACGGCAAAAATATTCCGGCCCGGAAAGTGAATACGGCTTTTTTAGGAGCGCCGGTCAGTGAAGGAGAACATCAGATTGAAATTGTATTTCATGCGCCTGGATTAAAGACAGGGAAGGTGCTGTCTGCGGCTGGTGGCATTTTGTGGGCAGGGATGCTGCTGATGCAGGGACTGCGCAGGGCAAAAGGGGATATTTAGGGGAGGGCTGGCGGTTTAAGGCTGGTTAAGATTTTCCCCTTCCCGCTTGTAAAACAGCCTGCTTGCAGCTTCCCACTCCTGATAGCGGGAATCCCCGCGCCGGTCAGGGATATCGTAGTTCTTTTTCAGCCATTTTGCAAGATAATCCGTGTATTTTACGCTTCCATAATAGTTCAGATGAGAGGCATCCAGTAAATCATCCTGAAAACAAATCTGCATTTCGTCTGTCAGGCGGTTTCCTTCTAAAAACGGAATTCCATGTTCTTCAGCCAGAAGGCGTATATAATTGCCGGTTTCCAGCTTTTCCAGTGTCAGATTGGCAAAAGGCGAGTTCACAAGCACCAGGGAAATGTCATTCTGGCTGCATAAATAAATGATTTTAAGCAGAAATTCCTTGGTGCGTTCTGTCACAGGCGCGGCGGCGTCTGAATCCGGGACTTTCTTTTTCTCCCATTTTGCCAGCTCCTGAGCAGATATGACTCCAAATTCCGGTTTATATCCATGGTATCTGATAAGCTCTGTATTCCGGTAATCCTGTTCGCTGAGTGACAGCGAGCGCATATGATAATACGGAAAGGAGAAAAAAGCGGAAGCTGTATCCAGGCATTCTCCGTAACGGTTCACTGCTTTGAGCGCATTCCATTTCGTATAGGAAGGCTTCATGCTGATAAGCGTTTCCCAGGAAGAAGAGCCAAAGTCATCTTCTTTTTGAAATAAGGTCCCGACATCAAAGATAACCAGCCCGGGATTCTGAGTTTTTAATGCCTCCTCAAGCAGATAATAGCTAATCCACACAGGCTGTCCCGGGGAGGCAAGCAGGTAACCTGCGATTCCGTAGTCATCATATAACAGACAGGTATTGATGCCGTAATATACATGGCTGCTGCCAAGGCATAAAACGTCGGTATGGTCTTCCTGCAGCTGATAAAAATCTGTCAGCTGGATACAGCCTTCGCTTGTTCTGTTTAAAGTCAGATGATTCATCAGAAAAGCCATGCATGACATCATTGCTAAAAATACAGCTGTTTTCAATAGTTTCATCATATGCTTACATCCTTTTTCGTATGATTTTAAAACTGAAAATAAAGAAACTGGTTTTCATCATATTCCGGGCCGTAAATTCCGTAAAGAAAAATACCGGCAAACAGCCCTGCAATGACCAGCCAGCGGAACCACAGGCACTGTCTGGATAAAAATACGTCCAGATTTTCATTTCTTATATATTTTACAAGGCTTACAAACAGCAAAACAGCCAGAGCGGGCATTAATATATTCATTTCGGAAATATCCAGTCCGAGACTGTATAAAGTGCCGTCCGTGAAAGCCCATGGGTTGAATTTTGTAAAAATAATCTGAATACATCCTATGGCCTGGCTCATAGACTGTGCCCGGAAAAAAATCAGAGTAAATAAGGTAAGGATATATGTCCTGGCAGTCTGTCCGAAACGAAAACTGAAAGTTTCCTGCTTCCCGGATTTCGGTTTCCCGGTTTTCCTTAAGAATGCTTCCGCTTCTGTTTCGATGACCTGAAGGATGCCATGGACGGCACCCCATACCGCATAATGCCAGGAAGCCCCATGCCACAGCCCGCTTACAAGAAATGTAAGGACTGTATTGAAATGCCAGCGCAGCTTCCCGCAGCGGCTTCCGCCCAAAGGTATGTATAAATAATCTTTAAACCAGGTACTTAAGGAAATATGCCATCTGCGCCAGAATTCCCGCATGCTTCTGGAAAAATACGGTGTGTTGAAATTATCCATCAGCTCAAATCCCAGCACCTTAGCAGCTCCTTTTGCGATAATAGAATAACTGGCGAAATCACAGTAAATCTGAATCGAAAAGGCTGCCGTAGCAAACACGATTTCTACGGAACCGTAAGTCAGCCAGGAATCATAAACGGTATCTGCAAGAACCGCAATCCGGTCTGCAATTACAAGCTTTTGAAAAAATCCCCACAGCATCAGAATCAGTCCGTTCGCAGTCTGGTTATAGCCAGGCAGTTTTGCTCCAGGTCTGCCAATTTTCTGTATCTGACCAAGCAGATTTTTCGAACGCTCAATGGGGCCTGCTACCAGCTGCGGGAAAAAAGAAATAAACAGCGCATAGGTAATCAGGTTCTTTTCCGCTTTGATATCTTTGCGGTACACATCAATAATGTAGCCTGCAGTCTGAAAGGTATAAAAAGAGATTCCTGCAGGAAGCGCAATGTCAAATGGTTTCTCCAGAGCCGGAAGTCCGGCTTTGATTAAAAGGAGACTGACATTGTGCATCGCAAAATCAAAATATTTATAAAAAAATAAAATGCTGAATATGGTAAAAATGCTTCCTGCAGCAGTCAGTTTTCTAACCCTGGGGCATCCGCAGTCAGAAAATGTCTGAATCAGAAGTCCGGCCATCCAGGATACCGCTGTTGAAAAAACAATCAGTATCACATGCTTCACATTCCAGCACATATAAAAATAATAGCTTGCCGCCAGCAGCCAGAGGCGCTTGAACTTTCCGGGTACGATAAAATAAACAGCCGCGGCGGCAGGAAAAAAAATAAGAAACGACAGGGAATTAAACAGCATATCTTTTGCACACTTTCTTATGTTATCCATTTCGATATTTTTCTGTGGTAATCAATGGTGGCATTATCATAATATGGCCAGATTATAATTTCATTAATTTTTCAAAAATTCAGGTTTCTTAAAATTTCTTCCACAAACCGCAGATTCTGTGATACAATAAACAAAATAACACCACAGAGAAAGGAAATAATCACCATGCTGCGCACAGCTGTTGTAGAGGACGAGCCGCAATGCCGTAAGCAGATACTGGACATGATAGAAAAATACGCCAGTGAGAATCATAAGCAGATAGAATCCGTAGAGTTTGCAGACGGCCAGGAGCTGTTAGACGCAGGCGCAAACAGCGGATTTGACCTGTTGCTTTTAGATATAGAGATGCCGAATATGAACGGCATGAAAGCGGCAGAAAAAATAAGAATGTATGACAAAGAAGCAGTTATTGTATTTATCACAAACATCGCACGGTACGCGCTGAAAGGGTATGAGGTTGACGCGCTGGATTTTATTATAAAGCCGATTGATTACAGCACGTTTCGCATGCGTTTTGCAAGGGCGGTAAGACGGGCGGAAGAAAGGGAAAGAAGGAAAGTCGGGTTAGAGCTGGCGGACCGGATAAAGTGGATGGACAGCCGTCAGATTTATTATGTAGAAACGCGCAGCCGCCTGCTTTATTATCATACGGCAGAAGGTGTATTCAGTGTACGGGCGGCGCTGAAGGATGTACAGAAAAAACTGGAGCCTTATCATTTTATCAAATGTAATCAGTGTTATCTTGTAAATCTGTATCATGTCTCTGAAATCCGTAAAGGTATTGCAGTCGTTGCAGGAGAGGAGTTAGAAATCAGCAGGCGCAGCCAGAATGCATTTCTTGCTGCTGTGGCCGATTATATGGGAAGCTGCTGACAGGGGGCGGCAGTTTTAGTAACAGTTTCACAGAGTCTTTGAAGAAGAGAAGAAAAAGGGGGTTATGCATTGACTGGCATGAATTCCGGAAAGATTGTATTATATGAAGGAGTCAGTCTGTGGATGGCATGTACGGCTTATCTTCTGCCTTTGGAAAAAAAGCGGAATCCGAATGTCAGAATATTCTGGTCAGCGGTTTTAGGAATCGGACTGTCTGTACTGCTGGCGGCAGGCTGCTGTTTCTGGCTGAGAATGGGTTATGGCACATGGTATTTGTGGCACCTGCCTGTCTGGGACTATTTTTGTGCGGTTGCGATTACGGCGCTCTGCATAGAGTATCAGGGTGCGGCTGTGTGGTACTGCGGGATATGGGCTTCCATGACCAATATGTGTGTTCTGGAAGGCAGCCGGATTCTGCTGCAGAAATGGTCATACTGGGAGGAGCACTGGCAGTGGTATCTGCTCCAGCTGCTGTTTGCGGCAGCTGTGGATACGGTGATATCGCTTACCGCGGCGCGCTGGATGCCGAAAGACGGCCGTTACCAGATAGGGCCGAGGCAGATGATACTGGCATGCCTGGTTTATATGGCGTTTGGATGTCTGTTTCTGTATGCGGTAAGCCAGAAGAAGCACCTGGAAATGATTTATATGCTCCAGTTTTACTGCATTCATCTGCTTTATCTGCAGAATACGCTGTTTCGAAAGAGCAGCATGCAAAAAGAGCTGGATATGATACAGCTGCTGCTGTGGCAGCAAAAGGAACAGTATCAGATTTCAAAGGAGACCATTGACCTTATCAATCACAAATGCCATGATTTAAAGCATCAGGTACATGCGATACGTGCGGTAAAAGGAGAAGCCGAGCGGGAGGCGTATCTTAAGGAAATCGAAGATTCTGTGCAGATTTATGATTCCATTGTACATACCGGGAATGAGATTTTAGATGTGATACTGACAGAAAAAAGCCTGTTCTGCAAGAAATACGGAATCCGCATCAGCTGTGTAGCCGACGGCAGACTGCTTTCCTTTATGGACCCGGTGGATTTGTACGCGCTTTTGGGCAATGCCCTGGATAACGCAATTGAAGCGCTGAAAAAGATTTCGAGGGAAAAAGAGCGGGCGATTGACATTATGCTGTACGAAAAACGCAGCTTTCTGCTCCTGCAGATTATTAACCCGGTTGAATGGGAGGTAAACTTTAAGGACGGGCTTCCGGTCAGCACAAAGGAAGAAAACGGATATCATGGATTCGGGGTAAAGAGCATGCAGCATCTGGCGCAGAAATACGGAGGATTTATGACGACAGAGGTAAAGGACGGGTGCTTTTACCTTATTATCGTAATGCCGCTGCACAGCCGGGATAAGGAAAAACAACCATTTATTCAAGAAAACAGACCGTTTATTCAAAACGAATTGAATTTGTGAAATGCTGCTGATATAATAAACAATGCGTAGGAACTGCCATGTGAAAACGCACAAAAAATATTTTTTCTCAAAGGAAATTTTGGGGGAATGGACGGAGAGGGAAAAAATAAAGCCGGTCCGGCATGATTGGGGATAGAATGAAAAGCCGGACGGCAGGGAGAAGGAAATGCCGTTTTGTCTGAGATATCGATTATGAAACAGGATAGCCGGACAGAAGGGCGGAATGCAGCGTCAGAATGAGAAAATGGCGCAGAGGCACTTGCTGGTGTGATGAAAAAAGCAGGGTGCCGGGGAGAAAATGACCATAAGATTTACCGGTATATGGGGTGTACAGGTATATCTTATGGTCATTTTTATACAAAAAGTCTGACTGCCATGCTGCAGCAGAGCTACAGCATGGTTTCCCACATCTTTATAATATCTTCGCTTGCATCGGTATCAATCTCTGAAACTGCCCCGCACAGCTGTTCAAAAAGCTTCTGCTGGTCATCGGCATATGAATACTGCTGCATCGTTTTAATGGCGTCTTCCATCTGGTCCATATCCAGATTCTCAAAAGCGAACCGCAGCATGGCAAAGAACTGCTTTAACTCCTCTGCCGATGCGAGTGGCTTTGGCGTACTGTCAGCATCTTCTTTGTGGAAATATTCTTTTAAAATGCTGTCATAGTTTAAATACAGCTCCAGCATTTTAGGCGTCATTTCATGGATGAGCGCAAGGTCGTCCTCATTTCCGGCCTGTTCGAGACGCGCGGCGGTATCGGCCAGGTGCGTCGCTCCAATCTGGCGGGATGCGCTTTTTAAGGCATGGACTTCAATGGTATAATTTTTGATATCTTCGTTTTGTTCCAGTTCGTGAATCAGGTCTGCTTTCTTTTGGATGACAACATAATAATCCTTTAATACATCCCAGAACAGCTTCTCGCTTCCAAGAAGTGCCAGCGCGGCCTGGGTATCGAGTCCTTCTATTTCGATAGCTCTGGTATTCTTTTTAGGGCCGCCGTGCGGAGTTACAGGCTGGATTTTTTCCTGAGGCAGCCAGCGGCGCAGAGCAGCCAGAATGACACGCAGTTCAATCGGTTTTGGGACAAAGTCATTCATACCTTCGCTTAAAAACAGTTTTTCAGCGCCGTCTACGGCATTGGCGGACAGAGCGATAATCGGCACATGGTCGTAATTCGTATAAAAACGGCGGATAATATGCGTAGCCTCCACACCGTCTACCTCCGGCATCATATGGTCCATAAAAATAAGGTCATAAGCATGGCGCGCTACTTTTATAATTGCATCCTGTGCGCTTAAAGCGGTGTCAATCTGCATGTTCAAAGGTTCCAGCAGACCTTCCGCCACGGTGAGGTTTACCGCGTTATCGTCTACAATCAGTATGGTTGCTTCCGGGGCAATAAAGTCAAACGGGTTATCGTTTTCGACGGATTCCTCCGCGAACAGCTCCTGATTAAATATTTCAGCAATGTTTAAGACATAAAGCGGTTTTTTGACAACAATCAGATTCGGAATGTCAAATTCCAGCGTAGTCTGATAATTTACTATTAAAACAGCGGTAATGTCAGGGCTGTTCCGCACAAATGTCTCGATTTCATCGGAAAACATCGCGTGCTCAATAAACAGATAATTAATATGGTATCTGGAAAGCGTCTCTAACTGCTGCTCGGATTCCAGAGGCATATAGGAAACTCCGATACGCTCAATATCGGTCTGCAGCTGCTGCGCGGCATACGGACTGCTGATGAGTCCGGCAGCACAGACAGATTTCGGATCTTTTACGATAACGCTCGGAGCATTCTGGATGATTTGCTGAGGCAGTGAGAAGGAAAAGCAGCTTCCTTTTCCATACTCGCTTTCTACCTGAATACTGCCGTTCATCTGGGTCAGGAGCTGTTTCGTAATGGCAAGGCCGAGCCCGCTGCCTTCAATCCGGTAGGTTTTTAACGTATCGATGCGCTCAAAAGAGCCGAACAGCTTTCCGATATCTTCTTTGCGGATGCCGGCGCCTGTATCCGTGACGGAAACAAGCAGAACCATGGAGCCGTTATCTGCGGCTGTATAAGAAATCTGTAATTTTATCTGCCCGTGCCTTGTGAATTTGACTGCGTTATTTGTAAGGTTCAGTATAATCTGGTTCAGCCGGACGTGGTCGCCGAGTATGACTTCCGGCAGGTCCGGAACAATATCGACCACAAATTCGATGTCCTTGGTACCAATCCGGGTTGTGATGGCGCTGATAATATCACTGACCAGAGACATTGGCGAATATTCCGTCACATGGATGTCAATGGACCCGGATTCAATTTTGGAAAAGTCCAGAATATCGTTAATAATTGTCAGAAGCGTCTGTCCGGCGGCTTTAATCTGGTTGATATATTCCTTAGCAGCCACAGGAAGCGGCTCCCGCAGAGCCATTTCCGACATGCCGATAATGGCGTTCATCGGCGTACGGATTTCATGGCTCATATTGGCAAGAAAGTCGGACTTTGACTGTGTAGCCTGTTCTAACTCGGTGTTCGATTTCAGGATTTTATAGCGGCTGTATCCGATGCTGGATATAATATTTGAAAGCGTGCATAAAAATTCGGCGGCATCGTTAATCTGCTGTGTCGTAAAATACGGGATTCTGCGCAGGGCAGCCAGATATTCCTGAGGGTCGATATCCAGCTCGTGCGCGGTCTGCTCTGCGCTTGATTCATCCGGTGCATCTAATAAAATCTGTCCTCCGACCAGGCAGCCTAAAATCTGTTCCTGAATCACAATCGGGACAGCAAAATCAATCAGTCCTGTGTGACATACGTAAAAAACAGCGGACCGTTTCTCTTTTGCCATGGAAACACCCTGCCTGTCGCACTGTTCGCAGCGTGCACGCCCGGCCGCGGTGCTTTTGACCAGCCGGCAGAAGCGGTTCTCATTGCAGTGAGCAGTTACGCGGCTGCCCTGCGGGTCAGAAATGCCGGCTGACATTTCTGTCATTTCGCAGAAAGCCTCTTCAATCGTAGTCAGGGTATCTGCATCTATTAAATCAATCAGGTTTAATTCATTTTCCATTTCCATGTTCGGCCTCTTTATTTTCCCAGTCGGCAAGTATGGATTCGCAGGAATCTACATCCAGCTCGTCTACAGCGTTTTTCAGCTGTCGGAAGCAATCCATCTGCCAGTCTTCATAGTAGTAAAGCGAAAGCTCCTGTATGACTTCTTCCATCTTGTCCATGTCCAGTTCGGCAATGGCTCCGCGCAGGGATTCAAATGCGTGTTCCAGTATTTCAGCGGAAACGGCTTTGGAAGCATCCTGTACAGGCTGCTGCTCCATAAAGTAAGGAGCTAATATATGGTCTAAGTGCCAGTACTGGTCTAATAACGAACCTGTATACTGGTGAATTAACTGTGCATTCCCGGCATTTCCGGCCTTTTCCATATCGGCGGCAAGAGCGGACAGCTCGTTTGCGCCAATCTGCCTGGAAGCGCTTTTGAGTGCATGGACCTCAATGGTATAATTTTTCCAGTCTTCGGCCTGTTCCAGCTCATGAATCAGTGCGGCTTTTTTGCGGATTGTCTGGTAATAATCTTTTAATACTCCCCAGTAAAGCTCTTCGCTTCCGAGCAGCTTTAAAGCGGCAGCGGTATCCAGGCCTTCAATCGTTATGGAAGTCTCAGGGTCATTTTTAGCCGGATGATTCGTATATTCATCGCTGATTTTCTGGAGCTTTTCTTTCGGCAGCCACCTTTTTAATTTGGAAATCATCATGCGCAGCTCCAGCGGCTTGCCGACACAGTCGTTCAGTCCTTCATTTAAGAACATGATCTCGATTTCGGTCGAAGAATTCGCGGAAAAAGCAATGATTGGCACAGTTTCGTATTCTTTGTGGAAACGGCGGATAATGTGCGTTGTCTCGATGCCGTTTAAGTCAGGCATCTGGTGGTCCATAAAAATTAAATCATAATGCTTGATGGAAATCATTTTAATCGCTTCTTTTCCGCTCTTTGCGGTGTCAATCTGCATCTGCAGCGGTTTTAAAAGGCCCTCCGCAATGGTCAGGTTCACAGAATTGTCGTCTACAATCAGAATCTGCGCTTCCGGTGCGATAAATTCATAATCCTCGTCCAGAATATTGTTGTAATTCATGGCAATATTTTCATGGTTAAAAATCATAGCCAGATTCAGAGAGTAAACAGGCTTTTTAATTACAAGCAGATTTGGCAGGTGTTTGCTGAAAGAATCATAGAAATCAACCATCAGCACAGCGGTAATGTCCGGGTGGGCGATGACAAAAGCTTCTACTTTATCCGTATAAAGCGGTTTTTCGATAAATAGAAAATCAACCCGGAACTGTTCGAGCTCCCGCAGATGCGCTTCGGCTTCCAGTGCATGGTAGCTGATATTCATCCGCCGGATATCTTTTTTCAGCTGGTTATGTACCGTTTCGTCCGCAATCAGACCCGCGACCGCACACGGGGAGGTTTTAACCGAAATGCCCGGGCTGTGGCGTGTAATGCGCTGCGGCAGCTGAAAAGAAAAGGTAGAGCCTTTTCCATATTCGCTTTCTACCTGAATCGTGCCCATCATCAGGTGCAAAAGCCGCTGGCTGATGGCAAGGCCAAGGCCGGTGCCTTCCAGGTTCCGGTTCCGCTTGCTGTCTAACTGCTGGAATGACTGAAACAGCTTTTCCAGGTCTGCTTTTTTAATGCCGATGCCGGTATCCTGTATGGTAGCTTTCATAATGACTTCACTGTCATTTTTAACAAGAGGCTCGATTTTTAATGTAATATAGCCTTCTTTTGTAAATTTGACAGCATTGTTTGTAAGGTTTACCAGTATCTGCTTGATGCGCAGGCTGTCACCGAGCAGACCATAAGGAATATCCGGGGAAATATCCAGTATCAGTTCGACCTTTTTATCTCCGATATGTGACATGATAATATTGGAAACATCATTAATCATGGACAGAGGCTCGTATTCACCCATTGTAATTTCCATTTTCCCGGATTCGATTTTGGAAAAATCCAGGATATCATTGATAATCATCAGCAGATTTTTCCCGGAGCTTTTAATCTGGTTTACATAATCCTGTGCCGCAATGGTCAGCTCTTCCCGCAGCGTCATTTCTGCCATGCCGATAATGGCGTTCATCGGCGTACGGATTTCATGGCTCATATTAGCCAGAAAGTCCGATTTCAGATTGGTAGCGCGTCTGATTTTGGCATTTTCCTGCAGTATCACATAGTTATGATAAGCGATGCTCGACAGCGCGTTGGTCATCGTGCGCAGAAACAAAGAAGCACGCCGGACCTGTTCCCTGGACAGTAAAGAAAGACGGTGGCATGCGGCAATATATTCTGCCGGGTCGGCACCGATTTCGTTCGCAATCTGGATGATTTTCTCATCATCAGGCGGTGCATCCAGAAACTGTCCGCAGAAAAAACATCCAATCATCTGTCCCTCGATGATAATCGGCGCCGCAAAATTCCTCAGCCCCGCATGGCAGTGATATGTAATTGCCTGGCCCTGCTTAAAGGCCATAATAGCGCTGTTGCGGTTGCATGTCTGGCAGCGTTCGGAGCCTGTATCAGAACCTTTTGTGTAAATCAGGCAGAAATCTGTCTGACAGCTGGCCGATGTCACATAATTTCCGTCGGAGTCGGTAATATAGGCGGCAATGCCGGTCATTCTGGAAAAAGAATTCTGCATCTCCTGTAAAATTGATATATCGATTAAGTCAGTCAGATATAAAGTTTCGTCCATAAATATGCCACCTTTTGAATGTTATCCGATTGTTTTTTCGATTGCTTCGATTAATTTGCCGTGGTCTACCGGTTTTAAAAGATATCCCTGAGGCTTTAAGGCAAGCACTTGCTGGATTTTTTTCCGGTCATTGATACCAGTCAGAAAAATAACAGGAATATTGCTTGTAACCGGATTTGCCCGCAGCTTTTCTAAAACCGCCGGCCCGTTTTCCTCCGGCATTTCATAATCCAGAAGAATCAGGTTCGTCATTTTGGATTCTAAAAACTTCAGCGCCACTTTGCCGTTAATCGCAGTGGCTACATCATAGCTGTCATCCAGATAGCGCTTAATCAGCTTCAGCATGCGGAAGTCATCATCTACTACCAGGATGTGCTTGCGCTCGTTTGCTGCCGCAGGGTTAAACAGGGAATCAATATCATCAAGCAGCGCCTGGGTTTTCTTATCTTCTGCAGATTTAGGCGAAACGTGAGGTACCGCAGGCTGGGCCTCCTCTGCTTCCAGGTTTGGAAAATTGCGTTTCATATAGGCGTTAATCCGCTCGGCAATCTGCAGTGCGGTAATCGGCTTAATCAGGTCCGCATCCGAAATCTCGGCAGATATTTTGCGCAGTTCATCGCAGTCTTCCTGGGTTGCCACAATAAAAAACGGAGTCCGGCGAAGCAGTTTTTCATGCTTGATAATCGAAAGCTGGGACATGGTGTCACGCGTTTCATTATTCATGCAGTAGACGAATACGTGAGGCTGGAAATATTTCAAATGGCTTGCAATGTCGTCAAAGCGGCTGGAAGTGCTCTGCAGCTCGAAGATATTGTTTGCATGTATGAACATGTCGTCGATGATGGATTTGTTGTTGCCCATTAATAATACTTTGTATTTCATTGTAAACCTCCTGCATTTTTAGTTCTGAAATGTATTGGGGGCGCGGGCCGCCTTTTGGGTGCTTCTTTCTATTATAAACAGAATGGGAGGATTTTGCAATGGGGTGGGGAAAATTCTTGGGATGGCGGGGAGGATTTGCAGAGGGGAGGATGGACTGGCCTCTCCAGGCTGTTTTTTGACGGTGTTACAGGAGTTATTCCGGGTGCAGCACAGCGCATCCCGGCGTCCGAGCAGCCAAAATACCTTACTCCCTTGCTGACTGAACTGCACCGGCATCTTGCTAAGTTTTCTTAAATACGTTAAAATAATTATTAGTTTTTCAGGAGTTGCAAAAAATAAGAAAAGGGCGGGGTAATATGGGATTTTGTGAAAGGGAGTATGAAAAACAGGAAAAGATAGACGGCGTTATTTATAATATGTCTCCGGCGCCAAATTTCAGGCATGGAATTATTAATGGAAACATTTATAGTATCATAAAAAATGGATTAAAAAACAGCCTGTGTCTGGTTTTTATGGAACATCTGGATTATTCTTATCATCCGGATATGAATGATGACTATTTTTGTCCGGATATTATGATTACCTGTGACAGAAAGCGTTTAAAGGGCAGCTTTTACAGCGGTGTGCCTAAATTTATTGCGGAAACGTTAAGCCCTTCTACTGCAAAGCGGGATAAAACGGTGAAGAAGGATGCTTATGAAAAAGCGGGGGTGGAGGAATACTGGATTGTGTCTCAAAAAGGGGATTTGGATATTTATTATTTAAAAGACGGGAAATATGAGCTGGAACATAGCTATATTTTACAAAATGACCCGGAAGAGGAGGATTATAATGCTAAAGCAGAGATTCGGCTGCGGGCATTTCCGCATATTAAAATGACATTAGAAGAAATATTTGAAAATGCTGATTAGGGAAGCGGTCCGGGACGAGCCTGTGCCAGGGCTGTGCTGCTGGCTGGCTGCGCGCGGACCGTATGGACTGGCTGCTGCGGGTGTCTGGTTGGATGGGTTATTCAGCAAAAGAACGGAGATACCCGCCGTCTGCCAGGATTTCTTTTCCGCGGAATGCAAAGCCGTAAATGCGGATTTTTTCTTCTGGAATTCCCTTTTGCCTGAGGGCGGCGGCGTATTCTTTGGCGAGTATCTGCTCAAGCGCTGCCTGTACGGTATCTGCCAGGCTTTTTTCTTTTTTCGGATGAAATACTTTAAATTCAAATAGAATGGCGTCATCCTTCCGGCTGCGCGGCTCTAAGCAGATATCGTATCGTCCAAAGCCGCTTTCCCAATTGGATGTTATGATATATTTATCCGCTAAATCCAGCATTAGCCCCAGCACAAGCCCGTGATAGAATTTTTCCGGCTGCGTCTGACCGCATGGGCGGCCGGCGGAATCAAAGCTGCTGACCGATGCCAGAACGACCTGGTTTAAATATTCATTTATGCCTTCTAAGTCATTTCGCAAAACGGATTTGATAAAATCATTGTAGGACGGCCTGCATATGCCAAACCATCCGCGTATCATTTTCTGGAATACGGTGACAATCTCAAAATTTGTGAGCATCAGCTCGTATGATGCCGGGGCTTCTGCGTAACTGCTGTCTTCGGCGGGGATATTTATAATTTTCAAATATCCGCTGGCAAGCAGCAGGCTCCAGACGGCGTCGGGATTTTCATCCAGTTCCTGAAATACAATCTGCTCATCTGTAATGATGCGAAGAGATTTGCCGCGGATAAGGTCTTCTACTGCCATTTTGACTTCCCGGTCACTTTTTTGAATCAGCTTTGCAGCCAGTGCATTTGAGCTTGTATTTGCCCAGTAAGGTTTTAGTTCTTTTTTATCCAGAAACTGCGTAATGGACCATGGATTATAAATACTGCCGCAGTTTCCATACCGGAACCCGTCGTACCATCGTCTGACACTGTCTGCCTGATTCTGTAAGCCGAATTCTTCTAATGCATGAAATACTTCTTCCTCTGTGAAGCCAAAGGCAGTCTCATATTTGCGGGAAGTTACTGTGACAGCTTCAAGATTGTTTAAATCGGAAAAGATGGATTCTTTGCTGACTCTTGTAATGCCGGTCATCAGTCCGCGTTCCAGAAATGGGTTTGTTTTAAAAGCAGAATTCAAAAGTCCCCGCATCAAATCTGCCAGTTCATTCCAGAATCCTTTTACATAGGCTTCCTGCATCGGCGTGTCGTATTCGTCCAGTAAAAGAATGACATTTCTGTGATAATAGCTGTGTAAAAATCTGGATAACTGACTGAGGGAATTTTCCAAATCCGCACGGTCCATGTTAATTGAAATCCTTTTATAAAAGGCTGAATCTTCTCCTTTGAGAAAGCCGCTGTCTGCAAGAAAGTCAAAATCCTGATACAGATTGACAATCAGCTGGCATATTTTTTTCTCTGCCATTTCATAATTCTCTGCCTTTACAGCGGCAAAACTTAAAAAGATAACCGGATACGTGCCCTGCAGATGTCTGTATGCTTCTTCCTTCCAGACGGACAGCCCTTCAAATAAATCGCTTCTGCCAGCGTGTTTTACAGAAAAGAAATAATCCAGCATACTCATGGTAAGCGTTTTTCCAAATCTGCGCGGACGGGTAATTAAAGTTACATCATCCCTGTTTTCCCACCATTCTTTTATAAAATATGTTTTGTCTACATAAAAGCTGTCTTTTTCAATTAGTTTTCTAAAGTCCTGTACGCCGATTGCTACGGTACGTGTCATGGTCTGCTCCTTTCGGGCCTGAAGATACGGGGTTTTGCTGATTCTGCTGCCTGGCGGCTGCATTTTTTATTATTTTATCATGCTTTTTGTATTTACTCAATTCTTATTCCTGTTTTCCTGCAGTTCCTTCGCAGCCGCGTCATAGACATAATTATGCAGAAGTGGTATAATGCAGATACAGAAACATAAAGATAAGTACAGGCAAATCCTGTCGTATCTGAACGGAAAAGGGATAGAAATGAAACATATGAAAAAACCAAAGATTTTACAAAGCTTACATAACCGCTGCATTCTGTATCTGCTGCTTTTCATAACAGGCATTCATATTCTGGCATGGAATTCGAAAGCTTTTACAAACTGGTACAGGAGATATCTGTTCCCGCTTCTGACGGGAATTCCTGGAAGGATATCCGGTCTTTTCCATGGCTCTGTGGGAGAAATTCTGATTATAGCAGGGGTGTGCCTGACGCTGTCTGAGATAGTGCTGCTTTTGCTGTTTCTGATAAAAAAGGCAGCTGGAAGGTCAGGGCATTCCGTATTTTTTAAATGGAACAGGCGGTTTGTCTGCTGGGTGCTTGTCTATGTGTACGTCACGGAAACACTGAACTGCTACATACTTTATCATGCTTCTACAGTGGAAGAGCAGTTTTACAGCGATACTGACGGGGATGGAACAGAAGGGTTAATCGCGGCCTATACCGAGGCGGTTATGAAAGCGAACGCGTTATCCAGGCAGGTTGCCCGGGACGCGGACGGGCGGGCTGTTTATGAAGGGACGCAGCAGCAGCTTTACGATGCATGTAAACAGGCGATGAAAAAACAGGGGGAAAAATACCCGTATCTGGCGGGGTATTATCCAGACCCGAAACCGATACGGGCTTCTCATTTTATGAGCCAGCAGTATCTGCTTGGGATTTATTTTCCTTTTACAATGGAGGCAAATTATAATACAGTCATGTATCCGGTCAATGTTCCGGTTACTGTCTGCCATGAGTTCTCGCATTTAAAAGGGATTATTTTAGAAGATGAGGCTAATTTTTTTGGATTTGCGGCCTGTATTGAGTCCGGGGATATTTATCTGCAGTATTCCGGCTATCTGAGCGTGCTCGGTTATCTTGCCAGACAGGTCAGGGAAAGCGTGCCGCAGGAAATTCGAAAGACAATGGTGAATGCGGACGAACTGGTTATCAGAGACGATGTGTTTCTGACGAAAGAGCAGTGGGAGAAGGTAGAGGAAAAAGCCGTGGTGCCTACGGAAACCGTGAAACAGGCAGCCAATGCGTTTCTGGAAAAAAATCTTACGATGAACGGCATTGAGGATGGAATAAAAAGCTACAGCAGGGTAGTCAGGCTGGTTGTGAAATATTATGCAAGGCAGATGTCTGGCAGGTGAGAGGATTTGTATCATATCCATTTATCTGCTAGAAATTTCCAAATTTTGACACGTAAAAAAAAGGTAATTCTTTCGTACCTTTTAAGGTAGTCTTCATAGACAGCTGTTTTAATTTAAGAAAAAGTACAAAAGGAGTTACCAATGATGCATCAGAAAAAAATTTTAGCAGGGGCTTTGGGCTGTCTGATATTATGCAGCCAGCCGGCTGGGTATCTGGCGGCAGTTCCTCAGACACAGACAATAGAAAATCAGACGCAGAATCAGGCAGAAAACCAGAATGCAGCCGAAGAAGCTGCCGGTACGGAGGCGGTCCGTCCCTGGGATTTAGCTGCTGATTATAATGACCCGGATTACGTGAAAAGACTGATACAGGAGGAGCACGGGCAGGAAGAAGGCGCGGCACCGTTTGCCTTAAACAGCGTAGAAGCGCTGACCACCAAAAGTCCTTATACCGGACTGGTTTACACGCATGCGCCGCAGTTAAGCGACAGCAGTATAGTAAACGGCATCGATGTCTCGAAGTGGCAGGCGGATATCGACTGGAAAAAAGTAAAGGCAGCCGGCGTAAAGTTTGTCTTTATCCGCTGCGGCTACACGTCTCTGTCACAAAAGTTTGCAATGTATGAAGACGAATACTTCAGGCAGAATATCCAGGGTGCTTACGATGCCGGGATTCAGGTGGGCGTTTATTTCTTCTCGAATTCCAAAACCGTCAGCGAAGCAAAACAGGAGGCGCTAAAAACGCTGGAGCTGATAGATGACTATTCGGATATGATTACGCTGCCAGTGGTTTATGATTTTGAAGCGTTCTCGAATGCATACCGCGCTTACGGGCTGCCGAAAGCGCAGGTAACGAAAAATATGGACGCTTATGCGCAGATTGTTCAGGATGCGGGCTACACGCCGATGTATTATGGAAGCCCGTCTTTTCTGAACAGTTCTTTTGATGTAGCCGCGCTGTCAAATTATGACTGCTGGCTGGCGAATTATACGACAAAGACGTCCTATACCGGAGACTATACATACTGGCAGTATTCCAGCACCGGACAGGTAAACGGGATTGCGGGAAATGTAGACTGTAATTTTTATTATTCTTATGATGGCAGCGTTTATGACCCTGTGGAAGAAGACCCGGATGATATTGATGAAAGCGTAGGCCCGGTGACAGGGCTTGCGATGGCAGACCATTCCATGACAGATATTACCATTGAGTGGGAGCCGGCAGAAGAAGCCGACGGGTATAAAATCTTTCGCAGCAAGTCGTACGGCGGCACTTATAAACAAATCCGCGTTTTAAACGGAAATGAAATCACAGAGTATACGGATGCTTCGGTTATGGAGTCAGAAGGCAGACAGTATTATTATAAGGTAGTGCCGTTTGTTCTGGATGAAGACAATAATCTGAGATACGGAGTGGAATCCGGGATACTGACCGCGTATACGCAGAGGCTGCATGCGTTCCGCCTGAAAACGAAGACAAATCTGAATTTAAGAGAACAGGCAGGCACGGAATATGCTTCCACAGGAGTTGTGCCGGCGGGCACGGGGCTGCCGTTTTATAAATTCACCTTATCGGCTGATGATAAGAAATGGTATAAAGTAACATATACCAAAAACGGCGTTTCTCATACAGGATATCTGTCAGGCAGCTACGTAGATATCTATACATACGGCAATGCGGTGAAAAATGTAAATATGCGTTCCGGCGCGGGACTGTCATACAAAGTTCAGCGGATTGTGCCGGCGGGAACAAAGGTAACCATTGTAAGCCAGAAAACGGATGCTTCCGGGACAAAATGGAGCCGGATTAAATATACATTGAAAGGAAAAGGATATACCGGGTATATTCCGTCTAAATATATCAGACAGATTTAAGTATGATTTGATATTTACTTTAAAGCGTTCGTGTGCTAAAATTTTTGTGACAGATGCAGGCTTGCCGGCTGTGCAAGCTTGCGGTTAGAAGGGACGGGGAGTATGAGCAGAAATCTTAGAACAGAAGCGGCTGATTATTTGTTTGACGCAATACTGATGTTAGAAACCAGGGAGGAATGCTATCATTTTTTTGAGGATGTGTGTACAGTAAACGAGCTGCAGGCGTTATCGCAGCGGTTTGAGGTGGCGCATATGCTCAGGGAAAGCTGTACATACATGGATATTGCTGAAAAGACAGGAGCTTCTACAGCTACCATCAGCCGGGTCAACAGGTCGCTCAACTATGGGCATGACGGATATGACCTGGTATTAAAGCGGCTGGCAGAGAAAGAAAAAACACAGTAAACAAACTGCCGCATGCACAAAGCAGTTTTGCCGTGCAGGTGGCAGCAGCCTGGAAGGGCGGGGTTATTTTTTTCCTTTTGCGGTACCTTTTTTATTTTTTTCGTCCGGCTGGCCTGCCAGCTTTGCGTCAATAATTTTTTCAATTAACATGCGTTTTACATACACATCAAAACTGAGCATGCACAGAAACGAAAACAGCTGCAGATTTTCACGTTCTTCTGCCGGAACTTCCGGGAACGTGTGGCTGCTGGTATGAAACTTGCGTGTGATGTCTTTGGCCAGCATGGCGGCCTCATCTTTCTCCAGTCCGAATACTTCCTCGTAAATCGCAGTCAGATCCAGACTGCCGCCTCCAGAAAAATATCTGTCAGTTACCGGATTTAAGAGGTTTTGAATATCGCTGATGCTTAGTATGCCTTTGAAATAATAAATAAAAATCAGGGTCAGCAGGTGTTCCTTCGAATACTTTTTCTTTTCCGGCGGGGGCAGAAGATTATTTTTTGTATAATTATTGATCATTGTTTTGGTCAGTATCTTGTCGTCCGGATAGCGTTTCGTTGCTTCTAACTGTTCGTTCATAAATGTCGTGACCTGGTCCATATACAGGTCAATGTTCGGAATATCTTCCGGTCTGATATAATCAATGCGGCTTAAGCTGTCTAAGATACTGTTTAAAAGATCTTTTTCATCTATTGTCATTTTATCACCTCTGAGATACATTATATAGTATTAAAAACTATATGGCAAGCGGAAGTTTTGTATTATGTGAAGGCATATTTTGTTGACGAATGGGAAAAGAAACGATAAGATAGCAGTATGGCAGCTGCGCGTTAGAACAATAACAGGCAGAGAAAATGCGAAGACGAATGGAAGGAAATTAACGAATGTATGAAAATATGAACGAAATGCAGATGCAGGCGATTCGGCAGACAGAAGGGCCTGTGCTGATACTGGCAGGGGCAGGCTCTGGCAAGACCAGGGTGCTGACGCATCGTGCGGCATATTTAATAGAAGAAAAAGGTGTAAATCCGTATCATATCATGGCCATTACATTTACGAATAAAGCAGCGGGTGAAATGCGTGAGCGGATTGACGAAATTGTAGGATTTGGTTCGGAAAGCATCTGGGTATCTACGTTTCATTCTGCGTGTGTGCGGATTTTACGCAGGCATATTGACCGGATTGGATTCGATACGAATTTTACAATTTATGATGCGGATGACCAAAAGCAGCTGATGAAAGATATCTGCAAGCGTCTGGAAATCGATACAAAGTTACATAAGGAAAAATTTTTCCTGAATGCGATATCCCATGCCAAAGACGAGCTTACTGACCAGGCCGCTTATCAGGCGCTGGCGGCGGGAGATTATGCAAAGCAGCGGACTGCCAGAGTGTATACAGAATACCAGCAGATGCTGCATAAAAATAACGCGCTGGATTTTGACGACCTGATTATGAAGACGGTGGAACTGTTCCGTACGGATAAGGAAGTGCTGGATTATTATCAGGAACGGTTCCGTTATATTATGGTGGATGAGTATCAGGATACAAATACCGCACAGTTTGAACTGGTCCGCCTGCTGGCATCGAAATATGAGAATCTGTGCGTGGTGGGAGATGACGACCAGTCGATTTATAAATTCCGCGGCGCCAATATAGCAAATATTCTGAATTTTGAGCATTATTTTCCGAATGCCGCAGTGATTAAGCTGGAGCAGAATTACCGCTCGACGCAGAATATCCTGGATGCGGCAAACGGCGTGATAGCCAATAATTATGGAAGAAAGGAAAAAGCGCTCTGGACAGAAAATGATGCCGGGGATAAAGTTCTGTTTAAACAGTTTGAAAACGGGTACGATGAAGCGGATTTTATTGCGTCGGATATTCAGTCTAAAATACGGGAAAGCCGCTTCCGTTACCAGGACTGTGCCGTATTATACCGGACAAATGCCCAGTCGCGCCTGTTTGAGGAACGCTTTATATTATCAAATATTCCGTACAAAATCGTAGGCGGCGTAAATTTCTATGCCAGGAAGGAAATCAAAGACCTGCTGTCTTATTTAAAGACCATTGACAATGCAAGGGACGACCTGGCGGTGCGCAGAATTATCAACGTACCGAAACGCGGGATAGGCGCGGCGACATTAGCAAAGGTACAGGCTTATGCCAATGAGCATGGAATCAGTTTTTACCAGGCGCTGCGCGGAGTATCCGAAATCCCGTCTATCGGGAGGGCGGCAGCAAAAATCGAGCCGTTTGTGACATTTATCCAGGCAATGCGTTCAAAAGCGGGCCTGATTCCGGTTTCTGACCTGCTGCAGGAAATCATCGATGCGACTGGATATGTGGAAGAATTAGAGGCCGAAGATACAGACGAAGCAAGGGCCAGAATCGAAAATATCGAAGAGCTTCAGGGGAAAGTGCTGACTTATGAAGAAAATGAAACAGAACCTTCTTTGTCCGGCTTTCTGGAAGAAGTGGCCCTGGTGGCTGATATCGACAGTGTGGATGCAGACAGCGACCACGTAGTTTTGATGACGCTTCACAGTGCAAAAGGACTGGAATTTCCACAGGTTTACCTGGCAGGCATGGAAGACGGCCTGTTTCCGAGCTATATGTCGATTACCAGCGACAATTCTTTGGAAGAAATAGAAGAGGAGCGCCGTCTTGCCTATGTGGGAATTACCAGGGCGATGCGTAATCTTGCGGTTACATGCGCCAGACAGAGAATGGTGCGGGGAGAAACGCAGTATAATAAGGTGTCACGGTTTGTAAAAGAAATCCCGGAGCATGTAATGGAATATTCCGCGCCGAAATCCAGGCGTAGCTTTCAGCAGACAGTTACATCAGGGCAGCAGGCCAGGGAGGCATTTTTGGCAAAACCGTATGCTGCACAGACGAAACACGGGCTGGAGCAGATATTTGATTTTCACTCGTCCGGCAGTATTGCGCCAGCAGGAAATGCGGGTATAACCGGGGATGACCGAAATGCGGGCTGGCCGGGAAGCACTGTAGGCGGTGAAACAGGCCGAAGTGCCGGGTGGCCGGGAAGCATTGCAGGCGGTGAAACAGGCCGAAATGCGGGCTGGCCGGGCAGCGCGGGAGCAGGGGGATGTGGCTCTGCGGTAAGCGGAGAGGCAGGCAGACTGGGAAGCATGGGGGCAGGAATGCATGGAGGCGCTGGAACCGGAGGGACTGGCAGTCAGCCGGGAAACGGGGAGACGGCAGGAACTGGGCATCCGGGAGGAAATGCAGATGTACATGCACATGGAGGCGGTATTGCTGGTCAGTCAGATGAAGAGGCTTTGATTAGAAAAAGGCTTGGGTATGGTACTGGCGATCTTGTAAGGCATCAGAAATTCGGGGAAGGAATGGTGGTAAAGATTGTTTCTGGGGGAAGGGATTATGAGGTAACTGTCCAGTTTCACCAGGCGGGGGTTAAAAAAATGTTTGCGGCATTTGCGAAACTGAAAAAGGTTTGATGGAAGTGACAGTTTAGAGGGGGGTGGTATATGCTGGCCCCTCGGACGCCGGGTGACGGGAAGATGCTCCGGCTTCCAGCTCCGGCTCCGGAATGTTAAGAATCCCTAAGCATTCTGCATTTACGCTGTGGCC
>CANDJC010000065.1 GCA_947384955.1 uncultured Eubacterium sp.
GGTATTGAGCAGAAAACTAAGAACTTCCAGCTTTTTTCCAGAGTCACATAAGAAGGAAAACCTTTCCCCGCCCGGCTGGTTTTGGCTGAATTTACGCTGGCAGAATTAACTGTGTGGCGGTTATCTTATGTTTTGGCAGCTTTATGGGGATTTCTAATGCCGTTTACTATGATTTGGATAATTTCAGATTATGCATAAGCAGTGCCTGATTTATGCCAGAGAAGGCACAGAATTTCAGAGTCACATTAAGAAGGAAAATAATTCCCCGCCCGGCTGGTTTCAGCTGAATTTACGCTGGCAGAATTAACTGTGTGGCAGTTATCTTATGTTTTGTCTGTTTTATGGGAATTTCAGATGCCGTTTACTATGCTTTGGATAATTTCAGATTATGCATACGCAATGCCTGATTTATGTTAGAAAAGGCAAAGAACTTCGAAGTCACATAAGAAGGAAACATTTCCCTGCCCAGCTAAATTTTCACTTCAATTATATATGTAATTTATTTGTTTCCTTATAAAGTATCAGCCGCTTCAGTTTCTGGATTCGTTTCGTTATCTTCTATAAATCAGGCAATATCCATGAACCGACTGAATTTGAATTTCATCATCAGAGTAATCTGTATACATATTTTTTAACCTGACAAAATGTAAAATGATTTCCATAATGTTAATTCTGCCAGCGTAAATTCAGCCAAAACCAGCCGGGCGGAGAAATGCTTTCCTTCGGATGCGACTCTGGAAAAAAGCTGGAAGTTCTTAGTTTTCTGCCCGATACCCAGGATTTGGGGACACACTGACTATCGTCTGACAAAGCTTTGAAGTCCCCAAAAGGCGCCTGCCAGTGCCACAGCATACAGCTGCCAGTAACGCCAGGGCATCAGGCGCCGGTCCGTCCGCAGCCAAAACTTCGACGCAGAAAACTTAGAACTTCCTGCTTTTTGGAAGCGGAGTATCCGAAGGAAAGCATTTCTCCGCCCGGCGTCCCGAAAGAAACAGCACATAACTATCAGCTACCCATCATTCTTTTGCCGCCCTTCCCTCAAAAAAACAGCTGCTCTAAAGCACCTTCATTACGATGCCTTTTCCAGAGCAAGCACCATAGACACCCCAGCATTTCAGTTCCTGATAAATTTCTGAACTGTGAACCGGGGGATATTATTCACTATATGATAGAAGATAGCCGTAAGAAGCCATAAATGAGCCTGTATTAGACAATTTGCTGCTTTTGTTGACGATGCAGCATTTTAAATGTATAATTATTTTCAGGAAAGGAGGAATGAAATATTAACCGTCAGCAAACTATGCGAAAACTCAGAATATATCTGGACACTTCCGTAATCAGCCATCTGCAGCAGGAGGATGTTCCAGAAAAAATGTACGAAACACGGGAACTGTGGAAACAATTTAAAAAGCGGAAAGATATAGAAATCATTATTTCAGACTTAGTTCTTTTGGAACTGTCCCGCTGTGAAGAATCAAAACATACTTTCCTGCTAAATGAACTGGCGCAGCTGGATTATACACTTGTTAAGTCCACAGACGAAGAAAGAAATCTTGCCGGTATTTACCTGCAAAATGGTATACTAAAGCAAAAGAGCATGGATGATTTAACACATATAGCAGCTGCTACGCTGAATGAATGCCGCTACATTGTCAGCTGGAATTTTAAACATTTTGTAAACCCTAAAACAATAAATGCTGTAAACGCAGTCAATCTGTCACTGCATTTATCCCAGGTGACTATATTTTCACCTGCTATGATGCTGGGAGGTTTCTAATTATGGAAAATCATATTACATTAACAAACGACGAAATTCACGCTATCAGGGTAGAGCATTCTGAAAAAACAAAAAATCTGCCATTTGAAGAATACCGAAGGCAGATAGATGCTGAAATCGCCCCTGTACTGCGCAGGCTTGCAGAATTAAAGGCTGCACAGAAAAAATCCGCAAATTTCAATCAATGAAAAGCTTCTTCGGGATTTCCTAAAAAGACATGGCAGCAGTGCCAGAGCCGCTGCTGCCTTCATCCATCCCCTTCGTATGCTCCAAGATACCCGCCCTCTATCAAAACCTCTTTCCCCCTGAATGCAAACCCATAAATCCGAATCCGCTCCCTGCCGCACTTTCGCTCAAGTGCAGCTGCATACTTCCCATGCTCCGGCTCTCCCTTACTGGCAGATGTCATTGATTCCAGGCTCATTTTATTTTCCCAAAATATATCCAAATGCCCGGCTCTGCTTAACACTATAAAATAGCATTTCACATCACAATTCATATCACATCACAATTTTTCGGATATCGTTAAACATAATTACCGCCATCAGCACCATCAAAAGCATCAGAAACACCAGGTTCACAGCCCCTTCTTTATTCGGGTCCATCCGCTTGCCGCGCAGCGCTTCGACAATTAAAAACGCTATTCTGCCTCCGTCTAATGCCGGAATCGGGAGCAGGTTCATAACGCCCAGGTTTGCGGATAACAGGATGCAGATATTGAGCATATTTAAGAAAACCATAAATACACCGTCGGATTTTACCTCTGTGTACGTATCGCCGATTGTTTTTACAATTCCGACCGGGCCGGACATGTCGTCTACGCCTACGCGGCCGCGAAACAGCTGCCCGAGGCTTTCAATGGTAGAGCTAATCCAGTATTTGACTTCATAAAAGCTGTACTGCAGTGTCTGAACAAAATTTCCTTTTGTGCGCGCTGTTGTTCCATAGAATCCAAACAGATATCTGCCGCTTTCTTCATCATATTTCGGTGTCAGAACCGCCTGATGCTTTTCGCCGTCACGTTTATACGTTACTTCCACAGCTTCGCTTGCATGGAAATATGTATAAACGGATACTTCCCTGTATAAATGAATCGGCTTGTTGCCCAGCTTTACAATTTCATCCCCGGCCTGCATGCCCGCTTCCTGTGCCGGATAGCCGTCTGTGACATCCAGCAGTACCGGACGGTCAAAGCCGACGCTGCCCACTAATATCAGTGAAAATGCAACCGCCATAATAAAATTAAACAGCGGCCCCGCCACAATAATGGAAAAACGCTGCAGTACGGATTTGTTGTTAAAACTCCGGTCATCCGTGCTGTCCTCATCCTCGCCCTCCATCATGCAGGCGCCGCCAAACGGAAGCAGCTTTAAGGAATACTTTGTCTCTCCCTTTGTAAAGCCGACAATCGTAGGCCCGAGGCCCAGACAGAATTCATTTACTTTTACATCGTTGTATTTCGCCAGCAGAAAATGTCCCAGTTCGTGGAACAGTATAATCATACTAAAGATAACCAGCGCTAAAATAATGTTCAATTTACCACCTGCTTTCTATCCATTCGCACACAGCCTGTTCGGTATCAAATATTTCATCCAGATTCGGATGGCTGATATATGCACAGTTTAACATACATTCGTGAATTATCTGTGTGATTTCCAAAAAAGAGATTTCTCTGTTTAAAAATTTTGCAACGGCACGCTCATTTGCCGCGTTAAAGACTGCCGGCATATTCCCGCCCCGCTCTGCCGCTTCGTAAGCCAGCTTTAATCCCTCAAACGTATCCATATCCGGCTTTTCAAAGGTAATGCTTCCAAGCTCAAAAAAGTCCAGCCGTTTCCCCGACAGCGGTTTCCTTTTCGGATAATAGAGGGCATACTGAATCGGAAGCCGCATATCCGGCGTCCCAAGCTGCGCAATGATACTGCCGTCCTCAAATTCTGCCATTGAGTGAATGACGGACTGCGGCTGTATCACGACCTGAATCTGGTTTAATTTTGTTCCAAACAGCCACTCTGCCTCCATCACTTCCAGGCCCTTATTGACCATCGTGGCAGAATCGATTGTGATTTTCTTTCCCATGCTCCAGTTCGGATGCTTCAGGGCATCTTCGACTCTGATGTCCGAAAGCTGCTCCCGGCTCCTGCCTCGAAACGGCCCGCCGGATGCGGTTAACAGGATTTTGTGTATTTTATTTCCGGCTTCCCCGTTCAGAGCCTGGAAAATCGCGCTGTGCTCGCTGTCAACCGGAAGTATCGCCACGCCATGCTCCTTAGCTAGCGGCATAATCAGATGCCCGGCCGTAACCAGTGTTTCTTTATTTGCAAGGGCAATGGTCTTTTTTGCCTGAATGGCTGCTACCGTCGGGCGAAGGCCTATCATGCCGACAATGGCTGTCACTAATATCTCAGATTCCGGCATCACTGCGGCATCAATCAGGCCGTCCATGCCGCTTTCCACCCGCACTGGCAGGTCCGCAACCCTTTCGCGCAGCCTTTTTGCATCCTCTTCCTCCCAGACCGAAGCAAGCTCTGGTTTAAATTCCCGTATCTGCTTTTCTAACAAATCTATATTCCTGCCAGCCGCCAGCGCACAGACAGATATATCCCGCTGCTCTCTGACAATCTGAAGCGTCTGCGTTCCAATCGAGCCTGTAGAACCTAATACTGCTATTTTTTTCATATCTCCGCCTTTCTTCTATACCAGATATTCTGCCAGATAATAAATCACAGGCGCCGTAAAAATCACACTGTCAAACCGGTCCAGAATGCCGCCGTGCCCCGGTATCAGTGTTCCGTAATCTTTGATTTCATAATTCCGCTTAATGGCTGATGCCGCCAAATCCCCAATCATGGAAATCACCCCTCCGATGGTGCTGATAACCGCAAGCAGTACAATCTGTGCCGAAGTAACGTCCATCTGCTTTCGAAATACACTGGCATACAGTACAGTCAGAAGAAATGTCCCGGCAAGTCCGCCGGCCGCGCCTTCCACGGATTTTTTCGGAGAGAGCACCGGAGACATTTTATGCTTTCCAAATTTCACGCCCACGCAGTAAGCACAGGTATCGCAGCCCCAGGAGCAGAGGAAAATCAGCCATACGACATAAGCCCCGTTTTCCATAACCCGCGTCTGGTAAATACAGGAAAGCATGACTGCTACATAAAAAATCCCAAAAAATGCGGCCATTACCTGGGATGCATGATATTTCGGATAGGAAAGCACATAAACTGCCAGCAGCAGAATTAAAACGCCGATTACGTAAACCATTTTGTCCGGTATCCATGCGAAATACAAATCCGCGTAAAAAATCACTGCAGCCAGATATCCGATGCATGCAGCTGCCGACCGCTCCATCTGAAATACGCGGTACAGCTCATACATGCCAATAAGTGAAATCACACATGTAGAAGCCAGCAGCACTTCTCCCCCGGTAATGATAAGGACAAGCGCGGCTGCCACTAATACAATGCCGCTGATAAGCCTTGTTTTAAACATATCTGCTCCTTTTCTGAAACAGTCTGGCGAGCCTGTTTTCTTTTTCTGTCATATTCCGCCAAATCTGCGCTCTCTGTTATCATACGCTTCTATGGCTTTTTTTAATTCTGATTCGTCAAAATCCGGCCAGGGAATGTCTGTAAAATAAAATTCGCTGTAGGCGCACTGCCAGAGCAGATAATTCGAAAGCCTCTGTTCTCCGCTTGTGCGGATTAATAAATCCGGGTCCGGAATGTCCCCGGTATCCAGATAGGAGGAAAATAATTCTTCTGAAATATCATCCTTAGAAAGGTTCCCGGCTTCGATTTGTGCTGCCATTTTTTTCATCGCGCGCACCATTTCATCCCGGCTTCCGTAATTTAAAGCAATCTGGAAATGAAAACCGTCGTACGCGCTGGATACTTTTTCCAGTTCAAGAATCTGCTCCTGAAGCTTTGGGTCCAGACGGGAAATATCGCCTAACACGCGTACCCGCATATTGTTTTTCTTCGCTGTTTTCTGGCATGTTTTCATATAACTGCCCAAAAGGCGCATCAGTTCGTCGACCTCGGGCTTGGGGCGGCTCCAGTTTTCTGTGGAAAACGCATATACCGTAAGATATTTTATGCCCATATGCCCTGCGGCATCACAGATTTTCTCTACATTTTTTGCGCCCATTTTATGCCCGTAATTTCGCGGCATTCCCTTGCTTTTTGCCCATCTTCCGTTTCCGTCTAATATAATCGCTACATGCTGCGGTATTTTCATCATTGATTTTATTATCCTTATCTATGTTATTTCCTTCCCATAAGCAAAAGGGAACATCGCCGCGGCTATGTTCCCCGATTATCGCTAAACAGTCATAATTTCCTTCGTCTTTTCCTCAACCGCTTTGTCAGCTTCAGCAATATATTTATCCGTCATCTTCTGGATGCTGGTTTCTAAATCCTTGATTTCGTCCTCGGATATATCTTCTTTCTTTCCGAGTTTTTTAAATGCATCGTTCGCATCGCGCCGGATATTGCGGACTGCGACTTTTGCGGCCTCGCCTTTCTTTTTAATATCCTTTGCGAGCTCCTTACGTCTTTCTTCTGTCAGCTCTGGAAATACCAGACGAATCATTTTGCCGTCATTGGTCGGATTGATTCCAAGGTCCGAAGTAAGAATTGCCTTTTCGATGACCTTTACCATAGACGGTTCCCATGGCTGAATCTGAATCATGCGCGGCTCCGGCACGCTTACATTTGCAGCCTGCTGTATCGGGGTCGGCGTGCCGTAATAATCTACACGCAGCTTATCCAATACATGCGGATTGGCTCTGCCGGCACGGATGCTGCCAAACTCCTCTTTCAGATTCCGCATCGTTTTCTGCATTTTATCGTCATACTGAACTAATCTGTCGTCCATAAAAACCCCCTCTTCACTCTGAAACGGAATGCTATACCGTAATCACAGTCCCATTGAAATTACCGCTGATTGCCCTGACAATGCTGTCCGGCTCATTCAGGCTGAATACATACATCGGCATTTTATGCTCCATGCACATAATCGAAGCAGTGAGGTCAACAACTGCAAGTTTTTTATCTATCACTTCGTCGATGGACAGTCTGTCATAACGGACAGCGTCTGGATTTAATTTCGGATCGCTGTCATATACGCCGTCTATGGCTTTGGCTAACAGCATACAGTCCGCTTCGATTTCCACAGCCCGCAGCACCGCCGCTGTATCTGTGGAAAAGTACGGATGTCCGGTTCCTCCGGCAAAAAAAACTGCCATATTGTGTTCAAAATATTTATTGGCGCGGTCTTTGGAAAACAGCTTTGTAAAAGAACCGCATGCAAAAGGCGTCAGGATATTTGTCTTCATTCCTTCCGAACGGAAAATTTCAGACACGTAAATACAGTTCATAACCGTTGCAAGCATGCCAATCTGGTCCGCCTTTGTACGGTCAATGGCATCGCTGGTACGGCCGCGCCAGAAATTGCCTCCGCCAATCACAATCCCTGTCTGCACCCCGTCGTCTGTCAGCTTTTTAACCTGCTTTGCCACTCCTCTTACGGTGGCTTCGTCAAAACCTGTCTTTTTTCCGCCGGCTAAGGCTTCACCGCTTAATTTCAACAGAACTCTTTTCATCATGGATTATTTGCCTTTCTTGCTTTCTCCAAACAGGCTGTCTACATCGATATCTGCATAGCACTGAGAACAGAAGCCCTCAATCACAGCGCCGTTATTAATCTGTACAGACCGGGACTTGATGTTGCCGACAATAACAGCGGAAGTATCTACCACTACCGGTCCCTGAACATCGATATCGCCTTTTACTGCGCCGGCAATGACTGCAGAAGTAGCTGCGATATTTCCTACCACAACAGAGCCGAGACCGATTTTCACCGTACCTGTGCTCATAATCTCCCCTTCAATTTTCGCTGCATCCGAAAAAACTTCCGAAGAAGAGCTGTTTCCTTTAATCGTACCTGTTACTTCCAGCTTGCCGTTACACTGCACATTTCCTTCTACGCGGCCGCTGATGCTGAAAGACCCTGTCGTTGACAGATTACCCTTAATGGTAGTTCCATTTGTGATAATGGATACCTCATCGGTAACCTCTAATGCATCTGTAGATAAATCATCTTCCATCACTGCTGCTTCATTCATCAATTCCTCGTTCATTGGTATTTCCTCCTTAATCGCTGTACTTGTTTTCATGTTTTCAATATTGTGGAAAGCATTGCTCACTGCAGGCTCAGACTGTAATCTGGACTGCTGTACCGGCTGCGGACGCTGCTGCATCTGTGAAGAACGCTGTGGTCCTGCCTGAGGCGGTGTCTGCTGGGTATGCCGCATTCCTGTCTGGGACGGTGTCTGCTGAGTATGCCGCGGCCCTGTCTGGGACGATGCCGGCTGAGTATGCCGTGTTCCTGCCTGGGATGACACCGGCTGGGTATTCTGCTTTGCCTGGGACGGCGCCGGCTGGGAGCGCTGCGGTTTTGCCTGAGGCTGTTCCGGTTCTTTCTTCGGCTCGCTCTCAGACGGGCGCACTCTTTTTTCAAGCTCCTCATCCTTTTCCAAAACCGTATCAAACTGGCTGATCATTGCCTCAACGGTTTCTGCCCTGGTCGGTTTCTCCTTTGGCTTTTCTTTCGGCTTTTCCTTTGATGCCGGCGCGGACTTTGTCTCTGCAGTCGTCTCTTTGGCCGGTTTTGTTTCTTCCGGCTCTAGTACTGGTTCTTCCGGTTCTAATTTGACATGCTTCACCTCTTCCGGTGCATCCACATGCTCTAATAAACCGTCGAGCTTTGATAATTCAGATTCAATATCCAAATCTCCCTCCAGCGTATTTACCATCATTTCCGGAGATTCTTCCAGCTCGTCATCAAGTTCCAGATCATCTCCTGGCAAAAGCTCATTCACTGCCAAAGACAAATCGTCCTTGAAATCTTTAAAAAAACTCATCTCTTACCTCCATTTATCCGTATGTAGTCAGTCTTCCACACTTTCTGCTGAAACATGCTGTACAAGTGTTGTTTTTTCATCAATTGGCAGAAGCTGTGCATCCATTTTCTGAAGTTTCTTAATAATATTCTCCAAAGCCTCTACGGTTGCTGTCTTATTCGAGGCATCATGCAGCAGCACAACTGACGTATGATACTTTACAACGTCTTTCATTACATTGTCAACCAGTTCTTTTGCTGTATAAGAATGATTCGAGGCATCGCCGCATTCCACATTCCAGTCAAAATATGTGATATCCTTTTTCTTCAAAACACCAATCAGTTCTTTCATATCCGTACTGCTGACCTGATTGCTGCTGCCTCCCGGAAAGCGGTACAGCCTGCAGTCCTGTCCGGATGCATCATAAATCCGTTTTTTTATTTTCATAAGATCTGCTTCAAACGCTTCTGCTGATTCGTAAATGGCATCGTACTGGTGCGAATAAGAATGCATGCCTATCGTATGCCCGCGTTTTACAATTTCCCGATACATGTTCAGGGACTCTTTATCCTCCCTGCCTGTTACAAAAAAGGTCGCTTTTACCTGATAACGGTCTAAAATATCCAGAATCTTTTCTGTATTTTTGCTCGGGCCGTCATCAAATGTCAGATACACTCTGCGCATATCTTCACTTTTTCTGCTGTCTTTTCGCTTCTTTATTTCTGTCTCCGTATCTGCATCCGCACTTTTTACAGATGCCCCTGTCTGTTCCGTATGCAGTGCATTTGCAGACAGTACCTGCTCGGTCTGTGCTTCTGCTGAATCTGCGGCGTCATATTTTTGCACCTTCGCACTGCCTGAATCATTCGGCGCATGGTTTTCCTTTTGGTCTACCTGCTGGCTGCGGATGGTGTTCTCTGTAATAATGTCAATCTGCTCCTGCAGAGAATGGACTTTTGCGATTAAAGTCACAGAAATCAGCATCAGCGCCAGCATCCAGGTAATCAGCAGCCAGAGCATTCCTGTCTTTATGCGCTGAACCCGTTTTTTGCGTTCCAGCCGGTCATTTAAACCTTGATTCTTATCACTCATTCAATTTTCCCAGCCCCCTGGTCACTATTATCTCAATAATTGTATCATATTTGCTTCGTAATGAGTATGACTTTTTTGCTTTATATTGTTGTTTTTTTGGATGGTATTTGAGATTTTTTCTGTTTTTTTTATTTTTTTAGGGTTGTTTTCTGAATTATTTCTAAATTTTCAGATTATTATGGGGCTGCGTACCTTTCGTGTACAGTATAGCATGGGTGAGAGGAATTGTCATTATGAAAAATTTTCTTTTGGTGTAAATTTGATGGATGGGAGGGGGAGGGGAATGGCCTCTCGGACGCTGGATGGAGAAGCTTTTTCCTTCTGATGTGCGGTTTCCGAAAAGTAAGAAGTTCTAAGTTTTCTGCATTTACGCTGTGGATACGGACGGACCGGCGCCTGATGCCCTGGCGTTGTGGCTGGTCCTGGTTACTGGCTCAGGCAGGCGCCTTTTGGGGACTTCAGAAGTTTTATCAGGCTGCAGGCTGAGTGTCCCCAAATCCTGGGGTTGAGCAGAAAACTAAGAACTTCTAACTTTTCTCCAAATGCACAGCAGAAGGAAAAAGCTTCTCCATCCAGCTGATTTTGGCTGAATTCAGTGTTTGTGCTGTTTTCTGCGTTTACGCGGAACTCTGCGTTTTTACTTTTTTTTATGTTTATACTTTTCTGCCACTTCCCAAATTTCTAATATTTTGTGTTTCCGCTTTTCCATATTTCCTCTGCTTTCCCGCCTTCCTCTGCTTTCCCGCCTTCTGTTTTTCAACTGCATTTCTACATTTCTAAAATCTATTCCACCTAAATTCTTCCAAAAACAGCTGGATGGAGAAATTTTTTCCTTCTGCTGTGCATCTGGAAAAAAGCTGGAAGTTCTTAGTTTTCTGCTCAACACCCAGGATTTGGGGCTCACTGTCTCCCGTCTGCTAAACCCCCCGAAGCCCCAAAAGGCGCCTGCCTGAGCCAGTAACCAAGACCAGCCACAACGCCAGGGCATCAGGCGCCGGTCCGTCCGTTTCCACAGCCTGAATGCAGAAAACTTAGAACTTCCTGCTTTTTGGAAGCCGCACAGCAGAAGGAAAAAATTTCTCCATCCAGCGTCCGCGAAGCCAAATCCCCCATACAATCCCCAAATAATCCCATATAAAAAGAAGAATGGCTCCCCATTCTTCTTTTCACAGCTGCTCCCAGCTACAAAAGTTCATCCACCTTAATCCCTTTCAAATCCTCCGCAGCCAGATTCATCTTAGACATCATTTCCGAAACTTCCTGCTTAATATCATTGCGTACCTTATCCATCTTAAGCATTGCTTCCGTAACAGGGTCTGCCGAAAGCGGGTCTGTCTGACTGTCGGAACGGTCTTTTTCCTTCTCCGCTTTCTCTGGATTTGCAAGTGCTTCCATTTCTTCCCTGCGTTCCTTTGCAGCTTCGAGTTTTTCTTCTTCTTTCTTCTCTTCTTCTTTTTTCTCCTCTGCTTTTTCGAGTTCTTCTTCGAACTTCTCATCGATGTGGTCAACTGCTTCATCCTTGAGCATGCCGATGATTTCTTTGCCGGCACTTTCTAAGATTTTCTGCGCATCTTCCGTCGCGTCAAGCATTGGATGGTGTTTCAGCCGCTCCTGTGCCATGGAACGGATGGCTGCATTTTCTTCTATGATTCCCTTTTTTGCCTCATAAATGTCTTTGTTATGCGGCTCTTTGAATGCATCCAGCCTGAGGGCACGCTGCTGGTATTCTGTATAGCCTCCAGATTTACCTTCCGTAAGCAGCTCAAAAGCTCTTTTGGATTCTTCATCCGACATCTCAAAAGAACCCTGTCTGAGTTTTTCGAGAATTTCCAGGTCTTTTTGTTCCTGGCTGTCTGCTTCCACGCCGTATTCTAAACGCAGCTTTTCCTTTTCTTCATCAATCTCGCGGATTTTTTTGTTTGCTTCGCTCATCCTGTCATGATAACGGCTGACCGCGTCTTCGCGCTCTTTAAACTCGTCATCTATTCTGCGTTCGCTTGCAAATGTATCGCTGACCATTTTATAAGCCTGTTTTTTCGCCAGTGCACGTTTCTGCTCTATGGGGTCAGGCCTGTTATTCTGAAAAGGAAGGCCGCCTGCCATACCGGCACGCTGCTTTCTGCCAAACATATCCACAGTTTCACGCCCTGCAAACGGAGCGTTTACCCCGGCAAAAATGGTGATGTTACTGTTTAGTTTCATACCGGCTTCTTCCTTTCTTTAAAAGGCTGCATCTGTTTTCAGACCGCCTGTTTTTATATGGATTCTTTGTGCTGTTTTTTTTAAAAGGCTGCGTCAAAATTCCAGCCAACCTGACGCTCTTTGTCCGAGAATACCTGATTGCTTCTATAATTAAACATCATATCGTTAATCTTTCGAAGCAGCTCTTCCATAGAAGATGCTGTAATGGTTTCTGTATCCGTATCTTCCTTCATGGATGCTTTTTTCTCATCCTCAGCCTTCTGTGTGCGGGCTTCCTCGGCACGTTTTTTCTCTTCTGCCTTTTTATCTTTTTTCTTTGCTTCTGCTTTCTGTTCCTGTTTTTTATGGATGCGGTCTTTTTGTGCTGCTAATGATTTGTCAATGACTGCAAAGAACGATGTTGTTCCGTTGCTGTTTACCTGCATGCCAAACCCTTTGACTGCAGAATTATTTCCAAGGCTCTTAGTCAGCTGCGGAAGCTGCGTCGCTGCGCTGCTTATTTTGGATTCATACAGATTTCTGTAAGCCTCGTCTTCTGCCATTCTCTCGATTTTTTCTTCATCGATTAAAACGACCATGCGGTTTGGATTTGCAAATTTCCCTGCATTTGCCTGTGCAAGATCTTTCATGTCGCTGCTTACAAGAATGAAATCCATATTTCCGTATTTCTTTTTCAGCTGTTCGTAATATTTCATTCCTTTCTCGCTCAGTTCCGGCGAGCCGATAGTCCTTCCGGATGTTACCTTAGAAGTCTTTTTTTCACTTGCAGTCCTGTCAGCAGCAGATGTGTCTGAAGTCTGGTTTTCTTTTGCCGTCTTTGTATTCTGCATGGATTTCGAATATGCAGGATAGCCGGACGCAATGCTCATTTCTGTCTGTGCAATTGTGTTCATAGTCTCTCCTCCTTGAAATAATATGAAATTCCTTTTATATATAAAGCAGCCAGACGTCCGCCTGCTCTATACCGCTATGTACCAGTACACGGTGAACATGTTCTTAATGTGCCGCATCCAGACAGGATTATCCGAAGAAGTCAAACTTTCCGGCAAGATAAGATTTGATGTTTCCGGCTGCGTCATACTGACCGGATACGCTTTCCGTGCCTGCTGCAGCGTTATCGGATGCCTTTTCTGCAATAAAAGCTGTTTTTGCTGCAAGCCCGTTTGCTCCGCCAAAGACACTTTGAATATCCTCAATGGATGCTTCCCTGAGTTTCTGCGTATCTACCGAAAGCTTTCCGTTCTTATCAGCTGTAATGCCGATTTTTTCGAGCGCTTCGCTCTTATCATCCACTGCATCCTTTAACATCATGCTGTAATACTGATCCAGTGTACCGGATGATTTGCTAAGGCCGGAAAGTGTCGCATTATAATGCTGGATGTAGTCCTCAACGGCCTGATATGCTTCTTCCTTATTTTCACTGTTTTTGATTTTCTCAAGAAACGACTCCTCGCCTGTCTGGGCCAGCTTTTCTGCCTGTTCTTTGAGACTGTCTGCTGATTTTTGCAGTTTTTTGTAATTGGCAGCCGCTGTGCTGGATACTTTATTGTTATTTTTTAAAGCATCTAACAGCGTATTCCCGCCGGATTCGCTTTCGTTATTAATATAGCTTAAAAGACTCGGCTGATTGATTGGGATTCCTGTTCTTTTCGCTGTTTCATTCAGCATAGATGTAGTAATTCTCATTGTATAAACCTCCTGTCTGGCACAATTACCGTGTTTGTTGTCATATATTATATCGGCAAAAACAGCAGAAGTTAACAGATGATGTCATGAACGGACGTTTTTGTCTGTTTTTGGCCGCTGCAGCTCTTCAATTTCGCAGAAATGCTTCTTTTCTAAGAATAGCTGTAAACTGACTCATTAATTCTTTGTTTGGAATCCTGACTCTGTCATCTTTATAGATTAAAAAAATTTCCTCTTTTGTCTGCAGTTTCATAGATGCTGCTGCATACTCCCATATTTTTACTGCAACAGCCGTTCCTGAAACCATCAGCGCTAAATCATCGCGAATTGCTTCTATATTATGTTCGATTACAAAACCCGCAGTTTCCTATAAAGAAAAAAGACTGGAAAAACCAGTCCTTTTATTCATTTTATTCTTTTATTTTGTCTATTTCTGTGAGATTGACACCGGCAACTTCCAGTAAAGTTTTTAAAGAAATATAGTCTTTTTTTAAATTAGCATATGTCTTTGCTGCATTTTCTTCTTTCGCCAGTACCATGTTTTCCTGAACTTTTACAAAATCCTCAATCGCTTTTCGTATTATTTCCAAACCGCCTGGCATATCATTATCCTCCTCCCAAAAAATGATAAAATATTTTTGTGTGGAATTAGTATATCATAACTGTACGGCAAAGTCTATTTATTTTGCAGCGTATAGTTATTTTAAATTGGAATAGGAAACTGCACTGATTCAAAAATATTTACAGATGCTTTTTCCCTTTAAATGTGATAAACTATGTTAAATCCAGTCATCGAAATTTAGAAAGGAAAAAATTATGAAAGTAATATTTTTGCATCACAGCAGCTTTCTCGTGGAATTAGCTCATACAGTTCTGCTTTTTGATTATTTCAACGGCAGCCGCGTAAACGGCTATCATTTTACAGGAACAATTCCTAAGATGGATACAGACAAGGATTTTTATGTATTATCCAGCCACAGTCATCAGGACCATTTTGATATGGATAACCTGAAGCTGGCGGCTCAGTATCCCAGAATCCATTTTATCTTTTCCAAAGACTGCAAAATGAGCAGCAATTTTTTGAAAAAACACGGATATTCTGAAGATATCAAAGATAAAATCACTTACGTTTCGCCTGGAAAAAAATATGAGCAGGAAAATCTCATTATCCGCACGCTTGCTTCCACGGATGCAGGCGTGGCATTCTGTGTCCTTGCAGAAGGAATTCACATCTACCATGCCGGGGACCTGAACTGGTGGTACTGGGAAGGTGCCGGGGATTTGGTAAACGGACGCATGGAGCGGGATTTTAAGCGGGAAATGCGAAAAATTCAAAATGAACATTTTCATCTTGCTTTCGTACCGTTAGACCCGCGCCAGGAAAAGGATGCCTTTAAGGGCTTTGGATATTTTATGCAGAATATCGATGCAGACCACGTATTTCCTATGCATATGTGGCAGGATTATTCGCTGATTGAAGCATATAAAACGCGGACAGACAACGATTATTTTTTAAGCAGAATCGCTGATATTACAAAAGAAAATGAAGTGTTTGAATTTTAACGGTATCCGGCAGCGCCATTAATAAAAGCCGGGACTGCGGCACCGCAGTCCTGGCGCTGAAATGAAAAACTTTCTTCTTTTTGCAGGCTTTCACTTAGCAGAGAATGTTCTCTTCCCCGCGGCGTCATCCCAAAGCAGCGTATAATAATCAGCTATTCGCCGCTTTCTACAACCGCCGTATCCGGGTTTCCTTCCCGTGCCTGTTCAATAACAGCCGCAGAAAGCTTTAGGAAATTCGCCCCAGAGCTGCTTGCACCGCTTACCATGTCGATGCCGTCCTCCCTCTGCGTCTGAATCAGCTGCGCGACATATCTTCTTGTATAATCATTCGGATAAGTACCGCTGACAGCAGCCATGTTTTCCATATAGGCGTTATCCCATGCCTTGATATAGCCGCTTGCATTTTTGGCATTAAATTCCGCATATACGATATTATCATCCTTTACCATAATGCATAAGTATTCTTTCCATCCATGTGAATACTCAGACATCTGTGCCGTATAAAAGCCGTCTTTCAAATCAGCCCCGCAGCCGCTGAGCAGGAAAGAGCCGGCAGCCGCGGCGCATAACATTGTCAGTCTAAGCTTTTTCATCAGAATATAACCTCCCGCAGTATTCTTTCTTGTTCCAGTCCGTTCTTTTTCTCTGTCCGCATTTTATTTTTCCTTTTCGGTTTCATCCAGATTTGGGCATCTGTCTGTTTCATCGATTTTTTTCAGTTTCACCTGTGACACATACTGGTGCAGCTTTTCAGACTGTGCCAAAGAGTCTGCAGCTGCCTGGTCGGTTTCTTCTGCCAGCCTGTGGTTTTCATCCGCAATATTTTGAACCGAGCCTAACTGAGCTGTCACATGGGACACGGCATCTGTCTGCTCCTTTGCCGTGCCGGAAATCTGGTCAGAGATTTCACGGTACTGTTCCGTGACTTTTTGAATCTCATGGAATGCAGCTGCTGTCTCAGAGGCCGCCTCAGACCCTTTTTGAATAATTTCAGCGGAATGACGGATTATTTCATCGGTCTGTTCCAGGGAAGCGGACGTTTTTCCAGACAGCTCCCCGATTTCAGCAGCCACGACCGCAAACCCGCGCCCGGCTTCTCCTGCCCTGGCTGCTTCAATGGACGCATTTAACGAAAGCAGATTTGTCTGAAAGGAAATATCGCTGATAAAACTGCTGATTTTCGATATTTCTTCTACAGAATCACTGATTTCTGCCATAATACCGAGCATGCTGTCCATGTAGCTGTTTCCAAGCTCTGTCTTTTCCGTGGCATTTTTCAGGCAGATTTCCATTTTCTGCACATTGTCTTTGTTTTTCTCAATGGAAGCCGTAATGGAATTCATGCTTTCTCCTAACTGCTTTAACAGCTCTGTCTGCTGCAGGGAGGCGTCCTTGAGCTGTCCGGCACGCTGCGTTACTTCCATGGAATTCCTGTTTACTTCCTCGGAAGAGCTGTTCATGCGCAGCATTGTCTTATTCAGGGAAACGGTAATGTTGTCCAGGGAATTTCGGATGGACGCAAAATCTCCGTTAAAGCTGTCCGGTATCTCAATCGTAAAATCTCCGTCTGAAAGCGCGCCCAGACAGGTTTCAATATTATGAATGTATGTATTCAGCCCTGTAATTGTCTTTGCCAGTGCATCGGTCAGTATCTGTGTTTCATCCCTGCTGTCAGATAAGATAACCTCATCGGTCAGATTCCCGTTCGCAAGACTCTGCAGACGTTCGGTGACAGTTCCAAGCGATACGGATATTTTCTTTGAAACTGCAGCAGCCACAGCCGCAGAAGCCGCCAGCAGCAATATGGTAAACACCACCGTCAGGATAATAGACATAATAACGGTATCCATAAATTCAGCCACAGGCGCATGCATCAAAAGCACCCAGTTCGTTCCGGGAATGGGCGCATAGCCGGCATAGCACCGTTTTTTGTTCAGCTGAATCATATCTGACCCGGTCTGATAGGACAGCATTTTCTGGAATGTTTCTTTTGTGCGCTCAGACTTTGTCAGGTCAAAAATATTGCTCTGGCTGATGATATTTTCTGTATCCCTGTCTCCGATGATAAGACCGTCTTCATTTGCAATCAGAGCGCTTCCGGTGCTGCCTGCAATGAGCATGCTTAACACGTCATTTAAAATATCATATTTGTAGCTTCCGACAAGAAATCCCGCCGCTTCGCCGTTTACCTGAAACGGAGCTCCCACATTCAGCTGCAGGATTTCGTTTTCATAATAAGGCTCTCCGATTACAAGATTTTCCGTCTGCGTCAGATATGTATAGTATTTCTGACCGGAAATACTGGCCGGGGCATTCCCGTCTCCATACAGCTTATTGCCGGAAAGGTCGTATGCACACAGCCAGACAAATTCAATCTGAAGCTTTGCCTCCTCCAGGCATGTCTGTCTGGCGGCATCACTCTGGCCGGGGTCTGTAAAAACAGATTCCTGTGAAAGATGATACATGCGTTCTGTCAGAAGGTGCAGATTCGAGCTGATGCTCTGCGAGGCAATCCGTGCAGTTGTCTGCATATTGTCTAATAATGTCATGTTCGTAGAACGGATATTGCCGGCCGACATAATAACTGTAATCAGAACGGACAGAAGAACCGCTACCGACATTACGCAGAAAATGATTTTTTGCTTGATATTATGAAATTTTTTCATAATAAAACTCTCCTTTGTTAACACACGGTATATGGATAATTTTAACATATTCGGAAATATTTTTCACCTGTTTTTTTTAATCCAAAGCGGCTAAGCAGTCTGGATTTCGGATACATCATATCATTTTTCTGGAAAAAGTCTTCCATATTATGTATAATATACAAAAAGCACCAGCGCGGATATGCCTGTGCTTTTGCAGATTTCAAAAATTCAAAAGGAGTAAATCATGGAATTAAACAGACAGACTGCTGAACTGGCTTTGAAAGAAGCTGTAAAATCCAATCCCGGAGCATGGGAAGACCATTCACGGTACGTGGCAAAAGCCTGTGAGAGCATTGCGCTGCGCTGCAGCCATTTATCCGCTGAACTGGCTTATATTTTCGGGCTGTTACACGATATCGGGCGTTATGCCGGGGTAAGCTCGGAAAGACATCTGATAGACGGTTATCGTTACTGCATGAAGCGCGGATGGGAGAAAGCCGCGCAAATCTGTATCTCCCATGCCTTTATGATACAGGACATCGGCACCTCGATTGGCGAGTTTGATGTAAGCGATGAAGATTACCTGTTTATGAAGGAATTTGTTGCAGACGCCGTTTATGACGATTATGACCGTCTGGTGCAGCTGTGCGACTCTCTGGCGATGCCGTCAGGTTTCTGCATTCTGGAAAAAAGATTTGTAGACGTAACCATACGCTACGGCGTTCATCCGTCAACCATTGACCGGTGGAAAAAAATATTAGAAATCAAATCGTATTTTGACAAGCAGGCCGGATGCTCTGTTTATGCCCTTCTTCCGGGCATTGCCGAAAACAGTCTAAAGTAAAGAAAAATGTCAGCGCTTTCTTCCCCGCCGGCAGTCAGACCGGGGAAGAAAGCGCAGCAGAGCCGTTTTTAAAGCTGCTGGCGTTATTTACCAGCCCGCACATATGATCAGCACCGGAACGGTAAACACGCACAGTACCGTTGTTAAGATAATCGCCGCGCTGCAGGACGTGACGTCCATTCCTTTTTGATTTCCTAAAATTAACGGCATATTTCCAATCGGCATTCCAAACATAACCATACAGACCGGAATCAGGGCCTCGTCCTTCGTCACCAGCTTTAACAGCGGAAGCATCAGAAGCGGAAGTATTAAAAGCTTCAGTACCGAAAACACATACAGCCCAGGCTGGCCGAACACCTTTTTCAAATCTGAATTTGCCAGTGCAAACCCCACCGCCATCAGCGCCACAGGCGATGTCACATTTCCAAGATAAGTCACTGCCGTCTTTAAAAATTCCGGCATCTGTATTTCAAAAATAATAACCGCCATGGCAGCCAGTCCGAAAATCGTCCCCGGATTTAACATGGATTTAAACGAGGCAGCCGAAAAACGCCCCTCCATCAGCGCAATGCCGTAGGTATAAAATACAAAGGTATAAACCAGCATAAACTCTGATACATAGACTACATATTCTGCACCAAGAATACTGGAAATGACCGGAATCCCAATAAACCCCACATTCGAAAATACAAACATCAGCTGATATATTTTCCTCTGCTCTTTATCCTTTTCAAAAAACGGCGACAGTACCATGCCGACGGCAATAAAAATGGCAAACATGCCGACAGCAATCAGCCCTACCACCGCTATCGTATCCAGCGGAATCTGTCCGACCGCATTGGCTGAGCTTGCCAGTACAAGCAGCGGATTAAAGATGTTTACAATCATGCCGGACATCTGATTGTTCGTATGCTCGTCCAGCATATCTGTTTTCGCGGCAAAATATCCGGTACCTATCATAATGAGCAGTGCAAGCATTTGAAAAAATACAGTAAAAAATGTCATGGTTCTCTCTTCTTTCTATATTGTAATATTAAAACTTCTTTCCATTATATATGATTACCGGAAAAGCTGCAATCTAATAATTGCAGAAATCAAAAACCCCTGAAGCTGCATCTCCAGGGGTTTTTGTCAGTCTCTTACTGCGCTTTCTTTTTTAAAATACTGCGTATCAGCATCACAACGCTTCCCAGCAGCAATACTGCCAGCAGCCCGTCCAAAACCTGAATCGCAGTTTTCCACCAAGGCTTAATCTTCTGAACCGTCGCCGTAGAAGAAAGGCCGTTCATCGCATGGCTGTTTGCCACGGTATACAGCACCCTGTGGCTCGATTCCCTTAAGGCATGCGCGATTGCCGGGTCATCCTGATAAAGGTTCATCAAATCATCCGTCCACTGCTCTGCCGAACTGTCCCAGCCGTTGGTACCAGCCAAAAGGCCGTGCGCTACGTCAAAGCTTTTTAACATAATGCCATAAGACGCAAATGCTGAGTTGCCGGAAAAGTCTGTCAGTACAAATCCGTCCAGGCCCCATTCACCGCGGAGGATTTCTGTCATCAGTCCTTTATGCGCACCAGACCATGTCGTGCCTACTCTTGCAAAAGCATTCATGACGCACTTTGCCCCGCCTTCTGTTACAGCTGTTTCAAACGGCTTTAAGAAAACCTCCCTTGCCGCCTGCTCATTTAAAAAGGTAGAAATACAGCGGCATCCTGTTTCACTGTCGTTAAATGCATAGTGCTTGATATATACATAAACGCCCTTAGACTGAATACCCTTAATTTCTGCTGCCGCAATCTTTCCGCCGAGGAAACCGTCTTCGGAATAATATTCGAAATTACGTCCGCAGTATGCATTCCGGTGTGTATTCATAGCCGGTCCGTAAAGCCCTGCAGCCTTAAGGTCGAGCATATCATTGCCGAGCGCTTTGCCGACTTCTTCCATCAGCTGTGTATTGTAAGTGGCCGCCATAATGTTTTCATCCGAGTAGGCCGCATGGCAGGTGCTTACGCCTGTCAGTGTCTGTGTAAATCCCTGAGGGCCGTTATCGTCTGCTGTTGCCGGTTTTGACACCGTTTCCATGGCTGCCGTGTTATGATAGGTCTTGCCTGTCAGTGTCGCCATTTCTTCATATGTCAGCTGGTCTAACAAATCGTTCCATGTCTCATCGTCATACTCTTTGCCGATATACATCGCCAGCGTCAGTCCGTTGTCAGCGCCCATTGCCGGCATTTCGAGCCCTTCGGATGCTTCTCCCTGATAAGTCTGGTAATTCGTCAGGCCTTCCATCATCTGTTCATTGGCTTCCAGTTTTTCAAAAGCCTTCGGCCATGTCCCCTGCCAGTCCGTTCTGGATAAATAATCACAGTCCACACCGTAGTAATTTAAATCGCCGTCCTCTAACTGGTTTGTAATATCCGCACCGGTTGCAGACGATTTTGCAAAGCTCTGCGTATCCAGTTTTTTATTGTTATAAACAAACGTAAAATCTTTGTTCCCGGCGCCGTCCATGCCGTCCGATTCGCTAAAGCCTTTTGCCGAGAGTACATTGTTGACCGCTGCATGCGCATTGTCAGCCGCCGTCAGATAATAATCACCTTCATCCAGAATATAGGTCTTCGCGCCGTTTCTGTCATAAGCCGCAAATTCTTCCCTCGGCACGGTAATTGTGACCGTTTCGGATGCTCCCGGCTCTAATATCTGCGTTTTCGCAAACCCGCACAGCTCTACGGCAGCTTTTTCAATCCCGTTCTGCCTGTCGTATTCGGTAAACGGAGACTGGAAATAGACCTGTACCACTTCTTTTCCGGCTGCATCCCCGTTATTTGTCACTTTCACAGATACTTCAAAGGCATCGTCTGATTCCTTAAAATCCGCCTTAAAATCACTCCATTCAAAATCTGTATAGGAAAGCCCGTAACCAAACGGATACGCAACATCTGCGGCATAATCATAATCTGCCGTATTGCCCTCGCCCATCACTTTATCTTCATATCTCGTTTCATAATACCGGTATCCTACATAAATGCCTTCCTGGTATACAATATACTTCGAATTGCCGTCCAGCGAATTTACATCATAAAACGCATCGTTATTTTCCGCATTTCCATACGTATCGCCATAAAATCCGACCATGGAAGGCGCTGTCGTATTGTCGTTGCAGTAAGTATCCACAAGCCTTCCAGAAGGGTTAACTGCACCCGATATAATATCTGCAATCGCATTCAGCCCGTATGTGCCCGTGTATCCAATCCAGAGCGCCGCGTCAATCCCATACGTATCCTGGGTCAGGAAATCACATTCCACTGCATTCGTCGAATTGATTAACAGGATAATCTTATCAAATCCCGCATCCTGAACCATCTTCATCATGTCCTGCTCTTCCTTTGTCAGCTCCAGCGCATTCTCGCCGTCCACAAATCCGTCAGTCGGCATATCGAACATTTCACCGCTTAACCGGGTCAGCACAATCACCGCGGCGTCGCTGTATTCGCGAAAAGAAGCTTTCACCTCGTCCGTATATTTATTTACCGGCACTTCGTTCATATGGTAGCTCTCTCTGCCGCCCTGCATGCCTTCCATGCCTTTTGTCGGCGTACTCGGATAATCCTTTCCGGCACCTTTCGTATAAAAATCCCATAAAGACGGATTCACGGTAAACCCTTCCGCCTCAAGCGCTTCTTTCAAAGTCGGCGCACTGCTCGTATCGATATCCGCAGAACCCGTGCCGCAGGTGGCAATATTGGCGCACGACCTCGAAAACAGGCTGATTTTTCCGCCTCCCTGCAGCGGCAGCGCTTTTTCTTTGTTCATCAAAAGAACCGCGCCCTCTCCCTGGAGCTGTTCTGCGACTTCCTTATCATGCGCTTCTAATTCTTCGACCGTAGCAAAGTCGCTTTCAAAATAAGTGCTGTTTTCACTCCCGTCCCCTTTGTCGACAATCTTCGTCGTATTGATTTTCAGTGCAATATTAATAACCTGCTCGCTTTCATAAGCAAGATTTGTTCCAAACACAGCCGCTGCAAGCAAAACTGCAAGAACCGCACTGGAAACCGACCACTTTACGATGCCTGTTCCTTTTTTCTTCTTCTCCATTTTTACCCTCCCTCATCCTGTCATGGACTTTCATTTCTGCTATTTCCCGGCGCCTGATACCCTGTCTGCGCTCTTTGAGCATTTTTGCCTTTATACCCAGTTTGCGCTCTTTGAACGTTTTTTCTCCAGCTTATAGCTCTTTGGTTTCTGCCTGTACTCAAATACAGCCGTATCCTTTAGCGTCCGTTTCTTTATTTCCGCCCGGGCTTCTATTTTCGTTTCCGAATCTTTATCCAGGCTGACCGTAAATGTAAAAACCTTATCTCCCTGTTTTTTCTCCAAAAGCTCCCCGTTTCGGTACAGCGAAACCTCCGGCAGGTTTGTATAAACCTTCACCGTTATCTTCTCCGTTCCCCGCTCTTTAAATCTCTTGCTGCAGATATGCACCATCGGCTTTCTGCTCCAGTATGCCTGATACAGATAAAAGCTGTCTTTCTTAGTTTTGCGGTCAAATGTCACAAGCCCTTTATGGTTCATGCCCGGCTCGCCGCCCTGGTCTCTGGCATCTGCCGCAAAATCAAACATATTCCAGACATGTGTTGCCCAGATAAACGGATATTTCGCAAAACACTTCAGCATATATTCATGATAAAGCGCCTGGTATTCTTCGGTATGGTCGCCCCTTTTCGGATGTTCGCTGTGCAGGTTCGGCATCCCTTCCGCGCCATACTCCGAATATCCGATGCACCGTTTCGGATAGCGTAAATGAAACAGCCGGAAAAACACGTCATTTAAAAACAGTCCCGGCACATACCATCCCAGATACAGATTATAGCTGACAATATCCGTAATGTGCACAACCTTCGAAAACGGATTGCACATCGCATAGCACGCAAGCGTTGTCACGCGCGAAGGGTCCATCTTGTGGCACAAATCATTCAGCAGATGATGATTTTCTAACATATCCTTAGTATCTTTCGTCGAAATCGTAATCTCATTCGATATTCCCCATGTCACAATGCTCGGATGATTATAATTCTGCACAATCAGTTCTTTCATCTGGCTGAGCGTATCTTCCCTCCCATTTGGCATATGCTCCGAAATATACGGTATCTCCGCCCACACGACCATGCCGTATTTATCACACAGGTCATAAAAATACTGGTCATGCTGATAATGCGCCAGCCGGACGGTATTCGCCCCGATTTCCCTTATCAGCTTCATGTCCTCGTCATGATGTTCCTTTAAAAGCGCATTTCCAATCCCTTTGCGGTCCTGATGCCTGGATACGCCATGGAGCGGATAACGCCTGCCATTTAAAAGAAACCCTTTCTTTGCATCCATCTGAAACGTCCGGACACCAAAATGCGTACAGACTTCATCCTGCACCGCTCCGTCTTTGACAAGCTGCGCCCTGGCCGTATATAAATAAGGGTCCCTGATTCCGTTCCACAAATGCACCTTCGGAATCGTAAGCGTGACATCTTCCCCGCTTCCTTCGGCTGCACAATGTTCCTGCGCATCATAAAGAGATACCAGCACTTCGGCTCCCGGAACCTTATGAAAACATTCTATCCGTATGATTCCATCCTCTCCTTTGACATCCGGCGTAATTTTAATCCCTTCCCCGCCATAGTAATCCAGTTCAAAATGATTTTTCGGTACAATGCGAAGCAGCACATCCCGGTAAATGCCTCCATAAAAAGTGAAATCTGCTTTCTGCGGATAGATTTTATCATTGACACTATTATCCACTCTGACAGTCAGGCTGTTTTCTTCCTGCAGCAGCTCTGTGATATCTGCCCGGAATGTCGAATATCCTCCGTTATGGCTCATGGCATTTGCACCGTTGACTTCTACAGACGCCGAAGAATTCACGCCCTGAAATTCCAGGTATACGCACTGGGTCTGTTCGTCATAATCCGGCTTCGGGAATACGGTTTCGTAACAGCACGTTCCGCGGTAATAATCATTTCCGCCGTCCTGCCCGTCTGCGGCATTCCATGTATGCGGCAGGTCCGTCTGTATCTGAATCCCATCACGGCCGGTGAACAGCCAGTTTTGTTTTAATTCTATCTTTTTTCTTAACATTCTGCCTTTTATTTCCTCCTTTCTATGTAATCTTTACAAAATGCATGCTCGTTTTCGTTATTTTTTATAAGTGCATTTTTGTTAGTATGCATTATATTGGTAAAAATTTACAAATTCAACGGGTTATGCATAACTGGTCGTTTCTGTGATGTAAGTGGCGAGGGGGGATGGTTATGCGCTGCTGCTTTGGGGACGCCGGGCGGGGAAATTTTTTCCTTCTTATGTTCCGCTTCCAAAAAGCAGGAAGTTCTAAGTTTTCTGCGGCAGGGCTTGTGGCAGC
>CANDJC010000066.1 GCA_947384955.1 uncultured Eubacterium sp.
AAACTTAGAACTTCCTGCTTTTTGGAAGCGGAGTATCCGAAGGAAAAAATTTCTCCGCCCGGCGTCCCGAAAGAAACACCCCCACCCCCTTCCATACAAACTATTGACTTTTCCCCCTCCCAGTGATACATTTTTTACATCAATTATCCACACCCCCGCAAATTCCCCCAGGAGATATCCACATGAACCACCATCAGTTATCCACCCTAAAAGAAAACCGTTCCCACGGAACCAAATCCTTCCCCTTCGCCGCCTACAAAACCAGCTCCTCATCAACAGGCACACTTGTCCGGGCCCACTGGCACAGTGAAATAGAGATTCTCTATTTTTCAGGCGGCAGCTTCCGTCTGGAAATCAACATGGAACCACACACCATCCATTCCGAATGCCTGTATTTCATCAGTCCCGGCGAGCTGCACAGCATCATTACAGAAAAAACCGGAAGCCCCGAAGAAACCGCCATCGTCTTTTCCCCGCAGATACTGAGCTTTGACTCCTGCGACACCGCTCAGACGCAGCTGATTCATCCCCTGTGCAGCGGAAAAATACGTTTTCCCCGCTGCCTTACCCCGGAGCATCCCGCGTTTTTCGAAATTCAGCAGGCATTTATGGATATCATCGCCACATTCAGCCAGCATGCCAGTAAAAAAACAGCCATCGATGATCTGACCCTCCAGTTATCCGTCAAATCATCCCTTCTTCGCATTCTTGCTCTTCTTTCAGCATACCGCCTGCTCATTCCCTTTGAAAAAAATGCCAATAAGCAGGTAGAAGAAATTAAAGCAGCCATAACCTACATAGAAGAAAACTACAAAGAAAAAATATATGTCCGTGACCTTGCATCCCTGTTAAACCTGAACGAGCAGTATTTCAGCCGTTTATTCAAAAAAGCCGCCGGACGCTCCCCCATGGAATACGTAAACGAATACCGCATCCGCCAGGCCATGCAGCTTTTAAAAGAAACCAGCCATTCCGTCATGGAAATCTGTCTGGAATGCGGATTTAACAATCTCGGAAATTTTCTCAGAGAATTCCGTAAATATACAGGCACTACGCCGCTTAAGTACCGCAGACAGTCCGAAGCCATTTTTTAACAGAAAATCATATAACCTGCCGCCCCGCCATCCATGCTGTCATCAGGTTTTAGCATATTACGAAAAGTCATAATAACGTATTTTTATATCAAATAAATGTAAGACATATCCATAAAATGCTATTATAATGAAGAAAGTAAAAAACAGACAGCAAAAGCAGCCCCAGACTGCTGCAAACATTTTCATACTTGATAAAACTTTTATGGAGGCGCAGATATGACAAAAAAATGGTGGCATGACAAAGTCGTATATCAGATTTACCCAAAAAGCTTTTATGACTCAAACGGCGACGGCATCGGAGACATTCCGGGCATTATCAGCAAGCTGGACTACCTGCAGGATTTAGGAATCGATATGCTCTGGCTGTCTCCCTGCTATTCCTCACCGCTTGCCGATGAAGGATACGATATCTCAGATTATTACAGCATCGACCCGCGCTTTGGCACAATGGAAGACATGGAACGTTTAATTGCGCAGGCCCGGAAAAGAAACATATTAATTCTCATGGACCTGGTCGTAAATCACTGTTCCGATGAACATGAATGGTTTAAAAAAGCCTGTAAAGACCCGGATGGAACATACGGCAGCTACTTTTACCTGAGAGACAAATCAGACAAAGAACCCCCTGCCAACTGGCGTTCCTATTTCGGAGGCCCGGTCTGGGAGGACCTTCCAGGCACAGACAAACAGTACCTGCATGTCTTTCATAAAAAGCAGCCGGACTTAAACTGGGAAAACCCGAAGCTGCGCGAGGAAGTATACAAAAACATTAACTGGTGGCTTGACAAAGGATTAGGCGGTTTCCGCATCGACGCTATTATCAATATCAAAAAAGCCCTTCCTCTGCACAGCTACGAACCAGACCGCGAAGACGGCCTCTGCAGCATCGGAACCATGTTAAAAGAAGCTGACGGAATCGGCGCATTTTTAAGCGAAATGCGTGACCGTACCTTCCAGAAATACGATGCCTTTACAGTAGGAGAGGTCTTTGACGAAAAACCAGAAGAAATCAAAGAATTTATAGGAGAAAACGGCTATTTTTCCAGCATGTTTGACTTTAACGCGACAGTTTTTGGCGGAAGCGAAAAAGGCTGGTACGATGCCAGACAGATTACCCCGGATGATTATAAAAAATGCTGCTTTCAGTCGCAGGCCAGAGCAGGACAAATCGGATTTCTGTCTAACATCATCGAAAACCATGACGAGCCGCGCGGAGTCAGCCGTTATATTCCGGAAAAAGACTGCTGCCCGCAGAGCAAAAAAATGCTCGCCGCCCTGTATTTTATGCTGCGCGGCATTCCTTTTATCTATCAGGGACAGGAACTCGGAATGGAAAATGTACCGTTTGCTTCCATTGATGAAATAGACGATATCTCCACATTAAACGAATACCAGACAGCCTTAAAAGCAGGACTTTCCCCAGAACAGGCACTCCGGGCCGTTTCCAGATTCAGCCGCGACAACGCAAGGACACCAATGCAGTGGTCTGCCGGAAAAAATGCAGGCTTTACCACCGGCACTCCATGGCTGAAACTAAACCCGGACTACACAGATATCAATGCTGAGGCACAGCGCAGTGACCCTGATTCTGTCCTGAGCTTTTACAAACAATTAATCGCACTCCGCAAAAACCCGGAATACAAGGATACTATCGTATACGGAACACTCGAACCTCTCTGGGAAGACCGTCATAACCTGATGGCCTATTACCGAAAAGGCGAAAAAACACTGCTTATCATCGGAAACTTCCAGAAAGAAGCACAGACCGTCACCCTTCCAGATGGATTCCATAAACTGCTTCTAAACAGCGATTCCATCTTTCAGACAGAAGGAAACCGGCTGACCCTTCAGGGATACCAGGCGCTTATCCTTGCCAGAGACTAAAAAAGAGAGGTGTTAATTATGAATCTTAAAAAAACATGGTGGAAAGAAGCCGTCATTTACCAGATATATCCGCGCAGCTTCATGGACAGCAACGCAGACGGCATCGGAGATTTACAGGGAATCATCAGGAAACTGGACTACTTAAAATACCTCGGCATCGATGTCATATGGCTGTCTCCTGTATACGAATCCCCAAACGACGACAACGGATACGATATCAGCAACTACAAAGCCATTATGCAGGAATTCGGAACCATGCAGGATTTTGATGAACTGCTCGCACAGGCCCATGCCCGCGGTATCCGCATTGTTATGGACCTTGTTGTAAACCACACCTCCGATGAACATGCGTGGTTTATGGAAAGCCGCAAATCCAAAGACAGTCCATTCCGCGATTACTACATCTGGCGCAGCGGAAAAGACGAAAAAACTCCTCCAAACAACTGGGGCTCATGTTTTGGCGGCTCTGCATGGCAGTATGATAAACAAACTTGCATGTACTACCTGCATCTGTTTTCCAAAAAACAGCCGGATTTAAACTGGGACAATCCAAAAGTGCGCAGAGAAATCTTTGACATGATGTCCTGGTGGTGCGACAAAGGCATTGACGGATTCCGCATGGACGTCATCAGCATGATATCCAAAACAAAAGAAATGCCTGACGGAGAAACAAACGGATTATATGGAGATTTCAGCCCTTACTGCGTACACGGTCCAAATGTCCATAAATATCTGCAGGAGATGAATGAACAGGTATTATCCAGATACGACATTATGACCGTAGGCGAAACAGCCGGAGTCACAGCCGAACTCGCGAAACAGTATGCCGGAGAACATACTCATGAACTGAACATGGTATTTCAGTTTGAACACGTAGAAGGCGACGGAAAATACGGCAAATGGACAGACCAGAAGCTCCCGCTGCCAGTGCTCAAAAAAATCCTGTCCCGCTGGCAGACTGAATTATATGGCGAAGCATGGAACAGCCTATTCTGGAACAACCATGACCAGCCAAGAGCCGTGTCCCGTTTTGGCAGTGACAGCCCGCAGTACCGCACTGTCTCAGCCAAAATGCTTGCCACCTGCCTTCACATGATGCAGGGAACTCCTTATATCTATCAGGGCGAAGAACTCGGCATGACCAATTACCCATTCCAAAACCCGCAGGAATTCCGCGATATTGAAAGCATAAACGCCTATCAGGAGTGGTGTACGAACGGCCGTCTTTCCCGCGAAACATTCTGGCCGTGCCTTACCTTCAAAAGCCGTGACAATGCCCGCACCCCGATGCAGTGGGACGACACCGCAAACGCAGGATTTACTGCCGCAAAACCCTGGATAGCCGTAAATCCAAACTACAAAGAAATCAATGCCAGAGCAGAGACAAATGACCCGGATTCCGTTTTCCACTACTATAAAAAACTAATCGCCCTGCGCAGGCAATACCCTGTCATCGTATATGGAAAATACGAACTCCTTCTTGAAGACAGCGAACAGTTATTTGTATACACCAGAACCTATGAAAACGAAAAACTGCTCACCGTCTGCAGCTTTTCCGAACAGGAATGCAGCTTCCAGATACCGGAAGAATTTCAAAACGCATCCTGTATCATAACAAACACAAATAATTTGTATCAGAATGAAACACTAAAATTAAAACCCTATGAGGCCTTCGTACTTTATACCTGTCATTAACTGCAGGGAGTCCTCTGTTTTCATGTAAAGCCTGTAAAAACCAGCCGGGTGACGGGAAGATGCACCGGATTCTTAACATTCCGGAGCCGTCACAGGAAGCCGGTGCATCTTCCCGTCACCCGGCGTCCGAGAGGCCATTATCATCCCCTGTCTGAACTGCTTCATTTCCCCTTCTGATTTCCCATCTATTGTCAATCAGGTCATCCAGCAGAATCTGTTCTATTTCCCTGATTCACACATATATTTGAACCAAGAATATAAGCTAAGTAAATACGCGTCTGCCCGAAGCATATTTACTTTGGAGAATTATGCGAAAAAAACTATCCTCCGCACTCCTTCTTCCAGTATCAGTCCTATGCGCCCTTCTGCTGATTCTCGGGCTTTACAGGCTGAACGGCTCTTCCATGATTATCGGCACCGCCTCATATACAGCCACACAGGCTGCCGAACCTAAAACAAGCGAAGACGAATTTAACAGCTGGCTGAAAACAATTTTTCAAAACCAGATAACCGCGAACACCTTAAACCTGCACTTTACACTGGCCGACCCTTCTGCAGCAGACATCCCGCAGTATCCAGTCACATTTGGAGAACTATCTGCTCAGAATGCATCCTCCGAGCTTGCATCCCTGGAAAATATAAAAAAAGAGCTGCATACATACGACACATCCTCCATGTCCCTCCAGGCACAGATAACTTACGACATCTTAGAGGATTCCATCGCACGCAGCTTAGATATGGCCCCGTACTTTTATTATGATGAAATCCTAAGCTCTACAAACGGAGTGCAGTCTGAATACCCGATACTGCTCGCAGAATATACCTTTCGTTCCAAAAAAGACATCGAAGATTACCTTGACCTTCTCTCTCAGTATGACACTTATTTCAGCCAGGTCTGCACATTTGAAAAAGAAAAAGCCAAACGCGGAATGTTTATGAATCAGAAAGCAGCAGAAAATCTAATCACACAATGCCGCGCGTTTATTCCCGAAGATTCAGAAAATTCTTTTTGGGAGACTACATTTAAAGAACGTCTTGAACAGACTGTGAAACTCAGCGCAAAAGAAAAAAAGAATTATATCAAAAAAAACCATGAGCTATTACAGGAACATGTATATCCGGCCTACCGCAGACTGATTGCCGTAATCAAAGCACTGAAAAAAGAAAATCAAAACTCACAGGGACTCTGTTACTATGAAGACGGAAAAAAATATTACCAGATGCTTGTAAAAAGCAAAACAGGCTCTGCCCGCTCTATCCCGGAACTTCAAAAAATGACAGAAGCCCAGCGGAATAAAAACTTATCCGAACTGGCCCTTCTCGCTGCAGATTCATCCAGACCTGCCTCTTCAGAGAGTGTAAAGCGGCAGAATGATGAAGACCAGTCCGCTCCGGCAGCTTCCTACAGCACGATTCCATATAAAACACCGGAAGAAATGCTGGAACATTTAAAAACAAAAATCCAGTCCGCATTTCCGAAAGCGCCCAAAGCCCGTTATACCGTTAAAAATGTCAATGAAAAACTGCAGGATTTCTTATCCCCTGCCTTTTATCTGACAGCCCCAATAGACCGCTTTACGGAAAACTGCATTTACATTAACCCTGGAAACAACTATAACGACATCGAATTATTTACAACGCTCGCCCACGAAGGCTACCCCGGACATTTATATCAGACCGTATATTCCTACACTGTACAGATGCCCCCAATCCGGTACATCCTTTATCACGGCGGATATACCGAAGGATGGGCGACCTATGTAGAAATGCTTTCCTATGATTATGCGGGACTTGACGATAAGACCGCGCATGCTCTCATGTTAAATCAGGACGCGACGCTAAGCCTGTATGCTACGATAGACATGGGTGTGCATTATGACGGCTGGTCACTGGCAGATACCGCAGATTTTTTAGGCGGCTTCGGAATTACCCAGACCTCTGTCATTTCCAAAATTTATCAGGCCATTATCGAAAATCCTGCGAATTACCTGAAATACTACATTGGATACCTGGAATTTTTAAATCTTAAGGAACAGGCAAAATCATATTTCGCAAATGATTATTCCGAGCTGATGTTTCATACCGCAGTGCTGAATATGGGGTCCGCACCGTTTTATATATTAGAAAAGTACATGGTTAAATACTATAACGCGGCAAAATAATACATCCTTCTTTACAGAAAACAGCGCCGTCCAGGGAAGAAAAGTCTGTCTTGTCTCCCCTGGCCAGCTCTATTTCCGCCACCCCCGCAGCCTCCATCCGGTATCTGCTCTTTCGCTCCGCTATCTGCTTTGTCCGATATCCAGCAGCATCTGATAAACCTCTCTCTTAGAAATCCCTCTGTCAGCAGCCACCTTCTTCATAGCTTCCTTATGACTGGCTCCCTTTTCCTCGTAAAGCCTCATATGCTCCTCTAAATCCATCTGCAGCCATTCTTCCTTCTTTTCGTTTTCAATATCTTCATAAGATTTCCCTTCAATCACCAGGACATATTCTCCGCGCGGTTCCTGTTCCCGATAAAAATCCAGCATATCCTGAATCGAAGACCTGATAATCTCCTCATGCTTCTTCGTCAGCTCCCTGCATACAGATATCTTCCTGTTTCCAAGCGCCTGATATAAATCTTCCAGCGTATGCAGCAGATGATGCGGAGCCTCATAAAGAACGATTGTCCTTGTTTCACCCTTCAATTCATCCAGCAAAACACCCCTCTGTTTTTTATCGCGCGGCAAAAATGCTTCAAAAGCAAATCTTCTGGATGACAGTCCCGAGGCAGTCAGCGCAGTAATGCATGCCGCTGCTCCCGGCAGGGAAACCACACGGATGCCTTCCTCACAGCAGATTTTCACCAGCTCCTCTCCAGGGTCTGAAATTCCCGGAGTACCTGCATCTGTAATCAGAGCAATGTTTTTTCCTTCACGCAGCTTATCCAGTAAATAATAAGCCTTTTCTATTTTGTTAAATTCATGATAGCTCGTCATCGGCACTTTAATTTCAAAATGATTCAGGAGCTTGATAGAATTTCTCGTATCCTCGGCCGCAATTAAATCTGCTTCTTTCAGTGTCCGCAGCACTCTGAAAGTAATATCCTCCAGATTTCCTATCGGAGTTGCGCATAAATACAATGTCCCCGCCATAAAATATTTTCCTCCTATCTTTTCCTGCCCGCACAGCCAGCTGCCTGTCTGCCTCTCTGGTTTTTCACGCCTTCATATATTTTTCCTTGCCATGCACAAAGTTTTCCACAGCCTCTTCCGTTTTCCATTGCAATATACACAACTTTCCTAAAAATTTCCTCCTCTGCAAGGTCTGCCTCAGTACCCGTACTCCTGCAGTATCTCTTCTGTATACTTTCCTTTCTCCCGATACACAATCAGCGGCTTTTCCACTGTAATTCTAGACTTTCCCCCGCGCAGTCCCTCAATCAGCACCATATTCGGCTCCCGGTCTGCATAAGGATAAACAAGCCTCATCCGCTTCGGCTCTATCCCATGCGCAGTCATTTTACACATAATCTCAGCCAGGCGGAACGGTCTGTGCACCATATAAAATCTTCCCTTTGGCACAAGCAGCCTTGCGCTTTCCCGCAGAATATCATCCAGTGTGCACAGCACCTCATGACGCGCGACTGCCTTTGCATCCTGCTCGTTCCGCAGTCCGTGCTTTCCTATCATATAAGGCGGATTCGTAGTAATCACATCAAAAGAAGATGCTCCAAAATAACTTGAAGCATCTTTAATATCTCCGGTCACAATATCAATCACAGATTCCAAATGATTTAAGGCAACACTTCTTCTTGCCATATCCGCACTTTCCGGCTGAATCTCCAGCCCTGTAAAATGTCTGCCTTCTGTCTTCGCCTCCAGCAAAATCGGTATAATTCCCGTCCCGGTTCCCAAATCCAGCGCACGCTCACCTGTTTTTACATTCGCAAATCCAGACAGCAGCACCGCGTCCATTCCAAAACAGAACCGTTTCGGATTCTGGATAATGACATAGCCGTTCCTCTGCAGCTCATCGATTCGTTCCCCTTCACGCAGATTATTTTCCATCATCTAACTTTGACTTTCCTTCCCTGTCTTCTAACACAGACAGCTTTTTAATCTCCTCTGCCGAAACCTTTACCCTGTGTCTCTTAGGCTTGAATTTTAACTCACTGACCTTGTACTCCCGCAGCTCTTTTTCCCCATTCACATCCACCTTGACTTTTACAAGCTGGCGCAGTACACTCACACTCTGCACCTCTCCTTTTAATCCGTCATTCGTCGTGACATACTCATTAATCTCCGGAAGGCTTCTGTTTAAATATTCATACGTCTCCTGTTCATTTTTTAAACAGCACATCAGTCTTCCGCAAACACCGGATATCTTGGTAGGATTTAAAGACAGATTCTGTTCTTTCGCCATTTTGATAGACACCGGAACAAATTCCGATAAATAAGAAGAACAGCACAGTTCTCTGCCACAGATGCCCATTCCTCCTAATATCTTTGTTTCATCTCTTACACCAATCTGCCTTAACTCGATTCTGGTACGGAACACAGACGCTAAATCTTTTACAAGCTCCCTGAAATCGATTCTTCCGTCTGCCGTAAAATAAAATAACAGCTTATTATTATCAAACGTATACTCAGCCTGGACTAACTTCATTTCCAGCCCGTGCTTCGCGATTTTTTCCTGGCATATTTTGTAAGCGCCTTCCTGCTTATCCTTATTTCTCTGCTGCTGTTTCTCATCCTCATCGGTAGCAATCCGGATTACCGGCTTTAGCGGCTGCGTTACCTTCTCATCCTCCACCTCTCTCGGCGGAATCATGACCACGCCGAATTCCACGCCGCGCGCAGTTTCCACAATCACATGCGTCCCTGTTTCCATTTCCATATCAGCAGGGTCAAAATAATAGATTTTTCCTGCATTCCGGAATCTGACGCCAACAATTTTTATCATACTGATTAATTCTCCTTCATTTTCAGCAATAACAGCTCAATCACAATGTCAAAATTCACATTCGCATTCAGCCTGGTTTTCGCTTTGTCCAAAGCGCTTAAAATTTCCTGAATTCCATGGTAAGAGCTTCTGCTTGCCTGTTTTTTAATATCATAAGCCTGTTCCTTAAAAATCAGTCCGTTCAAGTCCATTGTCGCTTTATACATCAGTACATCGCGGTACCATATCATCATAATGTCAAAATAATCATTGACAGACATTTTATATTCACTGATTTGCTTGACAGCCTCTCCCATTTCATATACATCAATATCTTTAATCCGCTTCATCAGCTGTACCGCGGAATCTTTTAACTCATTGAAATACTCGGATACCGCCAGCTTTTCTGCCTTTCCGACATTTCCCTGCGAAAAAGCGGCGCAGACGTCTGCCTGATAATCCGGTATCTGATAATTCTTCATCAGATATTCCTTAATCCTGTCATTCGAAACCGGCTTTAAATCCATCCGGATACAGCGTGATAAAATCGTAGGCAGAAATAAATCCGCGTTCGTTGTCAGTAACAGAATGACCGCATAAGAGGGCGGTTCTTCTATCGTTTTCAGCAAAGCATTCTGGGCCTGCTGGTTCAGCTTTTCCGCTTCATCCACAATATATACTTTATATGGGCTTGCATAAGGTCTGACCCCAATATCCCGGTTCATCTGTTTTCGAATATCATCCACCGATATCGTATTCGGCTTCTCATGCGTCAGATAAATAATATCCGGCTGGTTATGGCTGGCTGCCTGTCTGCAGGAGTGGCACTCCATGCATCCTTCCGTCCCTTTCTTCTCACACTGCAGCGCTGTCGCAAAAGCCTCTGCCAGCATCATCTTTCCAGAACCGTCCGGCCCGTTTATAATATAAGCATGCGATACTTTATTCTGCTCAATAGCATTTTTAAAGTGTGTTACCATCTGTTCATGACCAATAATATCTTTAAAACCTGGCATATATCCTGTCTCCCCTTTCCCCTCACCTGTCATTATTCAGGAATCATCCTGACTGAACTGCTGTCACAACGCCATTCTTAAGTAAAGATATCAAGAAGCAGCCCTGTTATTTCACCGATTTTGCTTAAAATCTTAATATGATCTTTTTCCTCTTCACAAAGCTCCTGAGCCAGTTCATCTAAATTACTGTCCACAAGCCGGATAATTCCATAAACGCGGTGCCTTCCTCTGCGGTCCAGAAAATTTTCCCTCGAAAACTTATGAGAACGGTTTACCACTTCATTTAAAAAATCTTTAATCTGTCCCCGGTATTTTTTCATATCCCGGATATCCATATGCCGTGCAATCAGTTCTCCCTGCTTCGTGATGTCTTTCAGCATCGCCTCCAGCTGTTTCTGCAAGTCTGCATCTTCAATTGCACTCGTCAGGGCAAATTTAAATCCGTCATCCGCATTCTCAACCGGTGCCGTTCCTTCTGCCTGCATAACAGGACCAGCCTGATTTACTTTAATATCCATAATAAATGCCTCATTCTTTTCTAATACTATATCCTATTTTCCTGCCTGTACGCAACAGTAAGTATCTTCCGTTTCTGCTTATCCTTCATCCCCTGGATATTCAAACCCATATTCCTGCATTCTTCCAGCACACTGACCAAATCATCCGAAATCACTTCCCCCGGCACAATCATAGGAATTCCCGGAGGATATAAAAAAACTGTTTCCCCGCATATCCTTCCAGAGCTTTCTTCTAACGGTGTTTCTTCTATATTATAATATCCCGCTTCAGAAATTTCCAGAACCTTCTCTCTGGCTGCATAAGCCCTCTGTAAAACAGTTAACTCCATACTCTGTTCCTGGCTGGCATTACGGTTTAATTCTTCATCAATCTCCCGCAGTGCGGACAGCAGCCGCTCAAATCCTTCCTGCGTATCCATAATGCTTGTCATTGCTAATACATACCGCTCAGAATACATTTCTAACTGTAAATGATATTTTCGCAGCAGACATTCATAAAGCTGCTTTCCGTTCATTTCCGCACGCAGAGTACAAATCACGATTTTAGACTTGTCCGCATCAAATACATGATACGGTTCATAGTCCTTCGAAGTCAGCACATGCAGAGATTTCAGCTCCCTGCAGTTCTCATAAAACCACGACAGCCGCTGTTCATATGTCTCGAACAGTTCCTGACCTGATTTTTCTAACAGATTCATACACAAATCAATTCCCGCCATAAACAGATACGAAGGAGAACTCGTCTGAAACATTCCAAGCATTTCTTCGACTTTATGCTCATCAGCCAAATCGCCTGCTATATGAAGCGCGGCAGTCTGAGTAAACGAAGGAAGTGTCTTGTGAAGACTATGTATAACAATATCAGCTCCCTGGCTGACAGCAGATTCCGGAAAATACCGGCTGAATGTAAAATGCGCCCCGTGCGCCTCATCTACAATCAGATATGCATGATGTGCATGTACAATTCTGGCTATCTGTGCAATATCAGAAACAATACCATCAAAGGAAGGCGACGTAACCAGGACAAACCTCACATTTTTTCTTTCACTTAACAGTTTTTCTATATCTTGCGGCCGAATCTGTCCCTGGATACCGCACTGCATGAATTCCGGGTATACATGATCCGCTTGTAAACCAAAGATTTTTACCGCGTTATAAACCGCCTTGTGGCAGTTTCTTGCAATAATTACACTGTCACCCCGTTTTGCACAGGCACCGGCTGCACTCAGAATCCCGCAGGTGCTTCCATTCACCAGATAATAGGATTTTCTGCTTTGATATAACCCTTCCAGACGCTTTTGAGCTTCCAGCAAAACATCCTGTGCATGATGCAGGTTATCAAATCCTTCTATCTCCGTAATATCTATCTTATAAGGATTGATAAAAGGTATCTCTGCACGTTTATGCCCAGGCATATGAAAAGGATAATAATCCGTATCTGAATAAGCAGTCAGCCGTTCATACAGATTTTCATATGTTCCTGTCTCATTCCATTCCGATTCTGCCATTTCTGCCCCCTCTTCATCTCTGTCATATATCAGTCTATATATCTCCCAATCTCAGGCATCCAGTCTCCCAGATAAATAATATTATCACACATATATTTCCAGATAACCGCAAAAAAACACTCTAGCAGATTCATCATATCTTCCCACAGCGGTTCTTTTTTCTTCTCATGTCTCAGATAAGCCTTCCATCTCCGGTTCATATAACTGCTCGTCCGGTATTCCATCAGCAAATCAAACCTCTGTTCCTCAATTTCAATCTTCCGTTCCATGCAGCCCTTATTTAAAATCTCACACACTTTTCTGCCAGACAGTGCTTCCTTTTTCAAAATATCATAAATATCCAGATAACAGGATAAATCATTCAAAAGCTCCAGCTTTTCCATGATTTCTAAAAATTTTTCCGATACCACATATTCACTTGGATAACATCTGACTAAAACTTTTTTGCTGTTATTGATAAATAAACGCATTTCCTTTTCATACGGCACCAGATTTTCCTGCAGCACCTTTTGGAGCCTTATTCTCACAGGCACCTTCACAGAAGCGATTGCCGCTGTCATATCAATATAAATCATTTCATAATCAGTCCGGACCTGATAATTCCAATGAATCACATCTTTTTTATAATTACGGAATAATTCCGAGAAAACTCTGCTGACCTCTTGCTTTTTACACTCAAATTTACGAGAATGAAACATCATAAACGATAAATTCAAATCCACTTTCCGTCTGTAATTTTCAAGATTCATCCTGACGCTGTTTTTCATCCAAAAATTTCCGGCATATTCGGATTCCGAAATTCGCAGAATAATTTCTTCCAGCACAGATGCTGCCAGCAGATTTTCAAATGGAATCCCAAGCTCCTCACTCCGCTGCCTGATAAACGTTTCATTTAAAAGCTGATACACTATAACCACACTCCGATCTGGTTACGTACCTTTGACAATACTTTTCTCTCTCTGGCATAAGACAGCAGTTTTGCGATATCTTTATTTTTATCTGCAAGAAATGCCCGCAGCGCCTGCTGTATATCCTCACGTTCCATGCGGTTTTCATACTTTAAAACATCACAGATTAACCGCTCCCTGCAGTATACAGACATCTGCACATTTCCGATTTCCATTTTCACCACGCCCATCTGCAGCACCTCCGGCTCCGTATAATAAGGCAGTACCAAAGGATAATCCAGCTTAAAGCGGGACTTCGAAGTATTTTTATCGACTGCAATCGTCCATTTATACGGCCTGTTCTTCAAATAACGGTGACAGTACAGCGCACTCTCCATTGTCAGAACACCGTCGGAAAACATAGCCGCAATAATCTCTTCTTCTCTTCTTTTATGAAAATTCATGGAATAATAGCCGTTTTTCACCTTTTCAATCACACCATATTCCACAAAACTCTGTATTCTGCGGTAATCCATTCCCAGCGTATACAGCTGCGATGTTTTCACAACGCCGCCATTTTCATCCATAAGCTGCTGAATTTCTTTTATCTGCTTTTCACGCTTTTCCTGTCTTGTCAGTTTATTTTCACTCATACTATATTTTCCGCTCCATGAATACAAAAGTGCATATATTATCGGTTTTTCCGCTTCCGTCCCCTTCTAGAATCGCGGATAACCGTATATTTTTTCTGCTGCTGCTTCCGGTTTCTGTAATTAGCCAGCCGCTGTCTGATAATATAATATTTATCATAAATCACCTTAAAAATGATGATTAAAACAATGCCTAGTACGACCCCTCCAATCACAATACCATGCTGCAGTGAAAAATTGTCTTTCATGCTAACAAAAAATCCTTTGATGCTTCCTGTCATCTTTTCTATTGTATTCTTCACATCAAAACCTTCAAAAACACTTTTTATATCAAAATTCTTAATACTGCTTACGATTTTCTCAATCACATTCCCCTTCTTTTTATCGGAAGCAGGCTTTTGATTCTCCTCCTTTTCGGATACATTTGTCTGTTCATTTGTAACCGCATTCTCACTCGATACAGTCTCTGCCGCTGATTCGGATAAATCTTTCTGCGTATAATCTGCCGCGTCACTCTTATCTATCAGGGTATTTGTCCGTATAATATCTGCAATGCCGATTTTATGTTTTCCATAAGTATAAATCAGCTGAGCCAGGGAATTTTCAGGCAGATTCTCATAACTGATTTCCATAGCAGTCTTATTAAAACTCACTGACTTCGGAAGAATCACTTTTGCCTGCGGGTCAATCTGTGCGTACGGATCATTGGTATTCAGCGTATCAAATTTCTCTTCCTCACTGTTTTCATCCGCTTCTCCAAAATGTTCTGCAACATTACACAGATTAAAATTCTCAAAACCAAACTCCAGCAGCGACCTCGTTTCATTCCAATACTGCGGAGAAGTGCCCTTTAATATCACAGTCAGAAGCGTCATGCCATCCTTCTGCGCATAAGTCACCAGCGTACTTCCCGCTGCAACGGTATAACCGGTCTTGCCTCCCGTACAATAATCATACAGATATGCTGCCGTATCTTTTGGATAGAGCATTTTGTGATGATTGACAAGATACGTAGGCTCACTGTGCTTATTCGTCGGCGGTATCGTATACCGTTTCGTACCGCACAGAAGGCGGAACGTCTCATTTTCGTAAGCAGCCCTTGCGATAACAGCCATATCCTTTGCTGTTAAATAATGGTTATCATCTGGAAGTCCGTGAGGATTGGCAAAATGACTGCTTTTACATCCCAGCTCCTTTGCCTTATCATTCATCATTTTCACAAACTTCTGCATCGAACCTGCAATATGCTCTGCTACTGCATAGGCGCACTCATTTGCCGATTCCAGCATAACCGCATACAGACACTGCTCCATTGTCATTTTTTCGCCAATATCTCTGGAAATGCCGGACCCTTCTGTTTTATAGATAGAATCCTGCGAAAACGTCACCACCTCATCCATTCTGCTGTTTTCTACAGCCACAAGCACCGTTAAAATCTTCGTAATACTTGCGGGATAATGCTTTTTATTAATATTTTTTTTGTATAAAATCGTGCCAGTATCTACATCCATTAAAATAGCGGCATCCGCCGTAATTTCGTCCGACTGTTTTGGCCAGTAATTTTTACTTTTCTTAGCCTGAACTGGTATAACAGATAAAAACAGCACCGTACACATTACCAGGATACTCAATACTTTCGTTCTTCTCTTCATTTTTTCGTTTCCAATCTTAGTTTGAATTGATTATCTTTACATTATATATTATAGTGTGGATAAAAGTGATAAGCAACACTTTTTTTAAGTTTTGTCAACTCTTTCCAACAATGCTATAATAAATTGTATTTTTAATAAATCTGAAAATGAAAAGGAGAATAAAATGAGATTAAGAAATATTCCCAGCGCTGATAATATTATTGCCGAAAACCAGTATTGTATACAAAATCCCGAAAACCTGCGCGGCTCCTGGCATCAGGTATTTCAAAACGAAAATCCAGTCCACATTGAAATAGGAATGGGCAAAGGAAATTTTATCCTTCAGCTTGCACAGCAAAATCCCCATATCAATTATATTGGAATTGAAAAATATACCAGCGTCCTGCTGCGCGCCGTCCAGAAAATGGAATCCCTCGTCATGCCTCCCGTCAGCGTGCGCTTTCTCTGTATGAATGCGGAAAATATCACAGAAGTATTTGCTCCAAATGAAATATCCAGAATCTATCTGAATTTTTCAGACCCATGGCCCAAAAAACGCCATGCCAGACGCCGACTGACATCCAGAGAATTTCTGCATCTTTATGACCAGGTTTTGACAGAAAATGGAACGATTGAATTTAAAACAGATAATAAACTGCTTTTTGATTTTTCTTTAGAAGAACTGCCGGCTGCGCACTGGAAGCTGGAATCGTGGACGGATGACCTGCATCATCATGATGTATTGAATAAAGGTAATATTATGACTGAATATGAGGAAAAATTTTCGGCTCTGGGGAAGCCTATTTATAAATTTACAGCCTCAAGATAAGGGAATTTTGAATTTTTTAAACCTGAAGAAGTGTGAAACGAAAGCTATGAAACGGAAGCTGTGAAACGAGTGGAGAGGGATGTACGGACACCGAAACAATACAATACCAAAGAAACAGCAGTCAAATCCCCTCTCCCGGCTGGCTGCCAGGCGGAGCTGGATAAAATGCTCAGATAAGAAGCAGGCATTCTTCTGATAACTGTTCACTGGCAGTTTTCACTAAGCTGTATCAATAGAGAAAATTATATCGTACATGCAATTTTAAGCATTTGTTACATAACATATAGTAATCTCCTCATATCTTAATATCTTAAATAATCAGACGCATCATGGATGCTAAATCATTGAAGGGGGGTAATTTTATGTCATTATCAATTAAAAAGAAAGCAATTATTTTTACCTATAATCACCCGAAAATTTCAAAAAAGATTTCATCGTTTCGCAATTCGATTTTAGAAATAAAAAAAATATTAAAATAAAAAGCACCGACCCCAAGTCTTACCACTTGAAACCGATACTTTAATGCGCCACCAGGGGTTCGAACCCTGGACACCCTGATTAAGAGTCAGGTGCTCTGCCAGCTGAGCTAGTGGCGCGTCTCTAAATTGTTTGTACTTGTTTGTGCTCCCTGAACACAAGAGATATTATAAAACATAATTCTAAAAAATGCAAGTCCTTTTTTTAAATTTTTTTATTTTTATGTAACAGGTCAGCTTGTCTGAACTGTTACACTCTTTTCAGATATATCCGTAAGAAAGGGATTTTCCTGGTCTTCACATGTATTGGAAGACTGGAAAAATCTCTTCTTACAGTGTCCATTCCCATCACCGTTCTACATATTCGCAATCAGAGCCGCTATCTCCTCCGAACTCATAACATAGCTTGGATCTGATAAATCAGGAAAATCATCCTTTTTAGGTTCCGGAGCCGATAATAAATCCGTTTTTGCAATTAAAGATGCAATTTCCTCTGAACTCATAACCTGATTAGAATCTGACTGATTCTCTTTTTCATTCGCTAATGGAACTTCCAGAATTTTATCAATATCCAAATCTTCAACTACATCCTCTTGAATATCATTGATATCCATGTCTTTCATAATCTGCTCTAATTCATCATCTTCCTTAGATTTTACAGAAGGCTTATTCCGCAAAGCTGCCGCTGGCTGCGTATTCTTTGTACTTGCATTTAACCTGTTTGGTACAGCTTCCAGCCCTGCTATCATGGCATCCAAATCTGATTCTGTCTGAACAGGTCTTAATTTTGGTTCAGAATCATCCTGAGACTGCTTCTGTCTGAATTTTTCTGTAATAGAAGACAAATCAGGCTGTGCGGAAGATAAAGCTTGTCCGGCTGCTGCTTCTGTTACTGCTTCTTCGGTTTCAGCAGACTGATTTGATGCCGCTTTTTGTGTAAACTGTGGAATTTCAGCAGTTTCCGGTACTGATGTGAAATCCATCTGCGGTACTTCTGTCTCTAATACCGGCTCCTCTATAGCCTCAGACAGATTCACTTCCGAGTCAGCAAGTCCTGATGCTGGCTCCTCCATGATTGGCTGAAAATTCATTGCTGCATCCATCAGCCCTGATTCCGGTGCTTTCATAACTGACTCCAGATTCACTTCTGTATCGGCCGGCTTCAATTGCGGCGTTTCCATAACTGGCTGTAGATTCACTTCCGTATCAGCCAGCCCTGATTCCGGCGATTCCGTAATTGGAGACAGATTGATTTCGGAATCTATCGTTTCTAACTGCGGCGCTTCCATGAATGACTGTAGATTCATTGCTGCATCTATCGGCTCTGATTCCAGTGTTTCCGTAACTGGCTGTAGATTCATTGCTGCATCTATCGGCCCTGACTCTGGTGCTTCTATAACTGGCTGTAGATTCATTGCTGTGTCTATCGGCCCTAACTCTGGTGCTTCCATAACTGACTGAAGATTTACTTCTGTATCAGCTGGTCTTAATTGCGGCGCTTCCATAGCTGGCTGCTGATTCACTTCCATATCAGCCAGCCCTGATTCCGGCTCGTCCATAATCGGCTGTAGATTCATCGCTGCGTCTATCGGCCCCAATTCCGGCGCTTCCATAAATGGAGGCAGATTTAATTCGGAATCAGCAGACACTGCCTGCGGTTCGTCCATGACTGGTGTCAGGTTCTGTTCCGGTACGATTGAATTTGCTGCCGGTTCATCTATAATAGAAGATAAATCCAATTCAGAAGATACTGGTGCAATTACTGATTCATCCAAAACTGGTGACAGCTCTGGCACTTCTGATTCCAGCTGGTTATCAAAAACCGGAGAAATATCCGGCTCTTCTATTATCGGTTCTAATACTGGTTCTTCTATTATAGGAGCTAACTCAGGTTCTGGAAAAACTGTATCAGCATCCTGCACAGCTATCGGCTCAGCAGCCGGCTCTTCCAGAACTGGTGAAAACGCTTCGTTTAAAACTGCATCCATTCCTGAATTTTCCGCCATTGAAGATAAATCTAAATCTTCCACTCCCATCAGCGGCATGGACTCTATCGAAGATTCTTCCGTCAGCGAAATTGGTTCTATCGCTGAATCTTCCATCAATGGCATGGACTCTATCGCTGGCTCTTCCATCAATGGCATGGATTCTACCGAAGGTTCCTCCATCAATGGCATTGGTTCTATTGACAAATCTTCCGTCAATGGCATCGGTTCTACCGTTGAATCTTCCATCAATGGCATCGGTTCTATCGCTGGCTCTTCCATCAGTGGCATGGATTCTATTGCTGGCTCTTCCATCAATGGCATGGATTCTATCGAAGGTTCCTCCATCAGCGGCATCGGTTCTACCGTTGAATCTTCCATCAGCGGCATTGGTTCCACAGAAGGTTCTTCCATCATTGGAGCCAGTTCAGAATCCCCCATCAGCGAATGGTCATCCATTCCCATCAAAAGCCTGTCCAAATCTGATTCAGACGAACTATCCAGCACTTTCTCTGTATTCTGATAACTGCTGAATGAATTTTCTGGCTCTATCGGACTAAGCTGTGACTTCATAGATGCCACTTTATTTGCCGATTCCAAAATATCATTTCGCAGAGACTGCTCCAAATCTTTTAAGCCAGATAAAATTTCCTGCTGATTTGCAAGAATATCCTGACTATTTCCGCTAAGAAGCTCTTTATCCTCCTCACTCAGCCCTGCTGCCCCTGTATTTTCTTTTTGCATATTCATAATTCTCTGCATAATTTTATCATTCGAGATTAGAATTGCATTTGTATTCTGTTTATTACGGTTAATCTGTGCTTTTGCGAGTGCTTTCTGAGCTGATATCAGTTCTTTATACGGAACGCCTGCATTCTCATTCAGGCTGTCCATCTTCTGTTCCATCTGATCAAAATATTTACGCAGCAATAAATATGAAGCTTTTTCAGAACGGTAAACATTGTCAAAAGATTCTTCCTGCTGTCTGGCTCTTTTCTCACTCAGTTTTCCAATCAGAAATGTTTCCGCAAATACAGAAGCAAGCGTAAAAGCGCCCAGACTTCCAATCGCAATTAAGTTACTTGGATCATTTATGATTTCATAAATCTCAACAATAAATAATGAAGCTGTTAAAATTGAAACTAATGAAATTTTCATCGTCAGGCCGTTATCTCGATTTTTCTTTCCATTACTATCCTGTGACATTTGGTTTAAGCCCCCTCAGTTTAATTCATTACTTACAAAATTTAATCCATAAAATTAATTTTTCCCTGCATCCAGATATTCCCTTTAAATCTCCTTCCAACCTCCGGGACACCGATTAAATCTTTTTCATTTATGCATACATCAAAAATTAAATCATTCGAATTTACCCTCATCACTATCACATTTTCTTTCGTCAGATTATTCTCGGTTCTTTCGATATCCATAATCTGGCCCATTATCGAATACTGGTCGCTTTCGATACCATATGGCATAAAATAACTTTCTACAATACTAAATACATCTTCATTTTCTACCCGCTTCGAAATCATAGAATATAAATCAATATCTTCCAAAGTCAGACTTTCAATCGCCTCTTCATCACCGTCGCGTGCTGCTGCCATCAGATAATTGTGATTGAGTCTGTTTTTCTCGGTATTTCGTATCTGTTCCTCATTTTTCCCAATCGGAAGAATAATCTTCCCATTCATAGAAAGAGCTGACAAGACTGTGGTAACATTTTTTAATGAAGAACCATAGACTGACTTTTGGTTCAAATAATCAGCTACATTTTGCAAATAAAAAATCAGTGTAACTCCAAGACGCATTTCATCACAGATACCAGCATACGATTCATTCCCAACGTGACGCTCGATATCTACCTGCTCATCTGTAGAAATTTCCTGTCCTATAAAGACAGGATAATAATAGTCCATAGAAAATAAATTACGATCCTGAAACTGACCGCAGACAGTAATCCCAACCCGTTCATTAAACATATGGGTTATTTCAGAAAACTCACTTCCATCTGAGTCGATTGCGAGCTTTTCTATATCCGGCATTTCTATAATTTTCTTTATCAGTTCATCCAGCTGTTCTTTTTTCTTGAGGTCACTAAATCCAATAGCTCGCAAAAAGCGGTGCATCTTGTCATTTCCTCCCTTTCACTCAATCATTATTATTATATAGTATTCGCACAGCTTTTGCAATATTTTTACTTATAATTTAGCGCCATATCCAGCGCTTCCTTCTCTTCAGACGCAAGAACCATAATAGATTTGCCGCCGATAATCTCTTTAATATAAGTATAGCATCCTTCTCTGCTGTGCATTGCATTGATAATAAATCCATCATCTTTCTCATTTAGCAGTGCAAGCGAAAAACTGAGTTTCCCGCCCATTTCATTAAATGCATCATATTTTACAAGGCCAATTTTTTGAAAAGTAATCCCCATCTGGCCTTCCAGTCTCTCAATTTTACTCTTATTTGTATAATTTGTTTCAATTAAGTCATCGAACTGCTCTAAATAACCTGTAATCCTTTCTTCCAGTGACTTTGCATCTGACTCGCCCATAAATTTTTTATATTTCTTCTTCAGCCTGGCAGTCATGCCTATATTAACCAGCAGCATAATAAACAATAAAACCGCAGCGCCTGCCAGCCCCCATACAACATACTCCAAATCAATGCCAAGGTAATCACAAATACTCATATTTTTCCTCCATCTCTAAATTCCATCAGTCATCAATTTTATTTTGATAAAGACTGAAACATTTCAAACAGATGTTCGAGCTGATTTGAGTCATAATACTCAATTTCAATTTTTCCTTTATTTTTATCTTTATAATTAATAATTACTTTTGTTCCTAATGCCTGCTTCATTTTTTCTTCAATATCATGGTAAACAACTTTTAGACGTTTTATTTCTTCATTTTCTTCCTCAGATTTCGTTTTTTCCGGTTTTCCATTTTTCAAAATCTGTTTCACCAGCTTTTCCGTCTCTCTTACGCTTAATTTTTCATCAAATATTTTTTGTGCAGCCGTATATTGCAGTTCCTGGTCTTCAATCGCTAAAAGTGCCCGGGCATGACCGGTTGTAATCATTTCATCAACAATCATCTGCTGTACCTTTTCATTCAGCTTCAGCAGACGCATAGAATTCGTCACTGTTGTTCTGGATTTTGACACCCGCTCTGCTACTTCGTCCTGTTTTAAATTGAATTCCGTTAACAGACGTTTAAAAGCAATCGCTTCTTCTATCGGATTCAAATCTTCTCTCTGAATATTTTCAATCAAAGATACTTCAACCATTTCCCTTGGCGTGAGATTTTTAATAATAATCGGAATCTCTTTCACGCCCGCCATTTTAGCCGCACGCCATCTTCGTTCGCCTGCTACAATTTCATAATATGTATCTTTATCCTGTACTAACAATGGCTGCAGTACCCCAAACTGTTTAATAGATTCAGATAATTCTAAAAGAGCATCCTCATTAAAATTTTTCCTCGGCTGTTCCCTGTTCGGTTCAACCTTATTAATATTTACCATGACTTCATCTTTTTTTATTTCTTCCACTGGTTCCTGATTACCGACCTTATCCGGTATTAATGAATCCAGCCCCTTGCCCAGGCCTTTTCCTAAACCGCTTTTTTTCACAGGCATTCTTTTTAATCCTTTCTATTTTTACAAATCCTTTCGGTTAATTATTTCTTTAGCCAAAAGACGATAGCTTTCTGCTCCTGCTGATCTCTTATCATATAAATTAATAGGAAGACCGTGGCTTGGAGCCTCCGCCAGCTTGACATTTCTAGGAATAATCGTTTTATAAATGACTGTATTCAAATTCTCTTTTACATTTTCAACAACCTGCATAGATAAATTTGTCCTCGCATCGTACATAGTAAAAACTACGCCCTCGATAATCACTTTCGGATTTAATCTCTGCTGTACTAAATCAATTGTATGTATCAGCTGGCTCAATCCTTCCAGCGCATAATACTCACACTGAATCGGAACCAGAATGGAATTAGCTGTTGTCATTGCATTTACAGTCAGCATATTTAAAGCAGGAGGACAGTCTATAATGATATAGTCAAAATCATCTTTAATATAATCTATTGCATTTTTTAAAAGATATTCCTTATCATTGATACCTAATAATTCTATCTCTGCTCCAGATAAATTAACATTAGAAGGAATGATACTTAAATTGTCAATCTGAGTTTTGTAAATACTTGACCTGACACTGCACTCATCTAAAAGCAGTTCATATACGGTATTTTCTAATGCACTTTTATCTAATCCCATTCCGCTTGTCGTATTTCCCTGCGGATCTAAATCTATTGTAAGTATTTTTTTACCCAGTTCTGCTAGACAGGCTGATAAATTAATAGAAGTTGTTGTCTTTCCTACTCCGCCTTTCTGATTAGCTATTGCAATGATTCTTCCCATTCCTTTTCCTTTCTTAACCGATGTTTTGGCTGGTATGTTTCTTATCTATACCTTATCCAATTATGCAAGACATATTTGACATGAATAGATTTGGTTATAAAATATGTAATTATCTTTAGTAGATTCTATTATAGCACCAACTGATTATATTTTCTATAGATTTCAGAAAATATATAAATAAAAGATTTTTTCATTTTGTATGGAAGAATTGGCACTTTTTTATTTTTAAGGAGTGCATTTGCTTTCATCTTGCCTAAATTATACTTTTTCTCTGTTGGCTCCGTACTATTGCAGAATAAATATTTGTTGCCAACGGAACGGCATTGCTGTCGAAATTTTGAGTTGCTCTGGCACGAATTATCTAAAGCACAAATACAATTTCTGACTTGATGGAGCTTTAGCTTCTATATTAATATGTATCTTAATATTAAATCAAAAACTAGTAAACTGGTGATTTGGATACATGATTGCATTATTTATATTTTATTATTTTTCAAAATGTTTCACGTGAAACATTTGCTATTGGCTTTGAAAATTACATGTTTGTATGTATTTGTGATAGTTTAGAGAATAAGTATTTAATGGCCCCTCGGACGCCGGGTGACGGGAAGATGCACTGGCTTCCTGCTCTGGCTCCGGAATGTTAAGAATCCCTAAGCATTCTGCATTTACGCTGTGGCCACGGACGGGACGCGGCACCTATTCGCCCTGGCCTGCTGCCAGCAGCTACCGGTGCCGCTTCGGCTTCGCCGCCTGTTTATTGGGCAGAATACTAAGGGATTCTAAACATTCCTCCGATGTCGCAGGAAGCCAGTGCATCTTCCCATCACCCGGCTGGATTTCATAGGCTTTACATGAAAAATGACGACGTTATGCTTATTTTTTATTTTATTATTAATTTTGTTTTATAAACATACTCATTTTAAAGATACGTACTGTAAACTGTCACTTAATAACATCTTTATTTTTATCTGAAATGTTACACTTATCAAAAAGGAACTGGGAGGCATTTTTTGCATATAAAACATTTTTTACAATAATGATAAATATTGGACTCTTATTATTTTAAGCAGTTTGCAACATTGTCAAACCAGCATAAACTTATATGCAAACTCGTAAAACACATAATTAAAATTTAGTAAAGACTTTTACAAGGCAATTATAGATAAATTATTATATATAGAATTTGCCCGGTCTTGCTGCGTGCATTAGAAAAATATTTATAATTCCTTATCCTTCTGCTAGTAACTCAGCTAAAAAAAACAAGGTTACTGACACTTGCTTGGAAGCAGACTAAATCGAATAGGTAATAGTGGCTACGACTTTACAAATTCTACAGCTTAAATACAGAATACTTAGAAATTATTAGCATATTTCTTATCATAATTTAGCATACTGGAACTGTCGCAAAAAGACCGGACAAATTCCCTCTCCTAGCGTACGCAAACCATCTTGTTTCATCTTGTCTTCTCCTCTCCTTGTCTTCTCCTCTCCTTGTCTTCTCCTCTCCTTGTCT
>CANDJC010000067.1 GCA_947384955.1 uncultured Eubacterium sp.
GGAGGAATGTTTAGAATCCCTTAGCTTTCTGCTATAAAACCAGGCGGCGAAGCCGGAGCGGCACCGGTAGCTGCTGGCTGCAGGCCAGGGCGAATAGGTGCCGCGTCCCGTCCGGTACCACAGCGTAAACGCAGAATGCTTAGGGATTCTTAACATTCCGGAGCCGTCCCAGGAAGCCGGTGCATCTTCCCGTCACCCGGCGTCCGAGAGGCCAGTCCCCCCCTATTCATCCACCCCTACAAAACCTCCTCCCAAAACGGCCCCGTCAAAAGCCCCGTCCGGTTACAAATCAGCCCCCTCATCGGTGTATCCCTCCACGCATACCGCACAGCCTTCACCCGCTCCGCCGTCCGTACATACGTCTCTCCCAGATAAATCCTCACCCCGCAGCCTTCCGCCTTCGCAGCTGCCGTAATAAATTTCCCATCCTCTGCCTGCACCTCAAACTCCTGCAGCTGTGTGCCATTGCACATGCAAAGCTCCTCTCCGTCCTTCGTATCAAATCCCAGAAACAGACTGTCCCCCTGCTTTTCAATCCCTGACAGCTGCGGCCCCTGCCAGACCACATCTTTGCCGTATATCAGATGTTCTGCCGCCAGAAATGCCCGGTAAGCCGCATCCTTTTTATTCAGCGGATGCAAATCATAAAATTCACCCAAATCCAGATTCACCGTTACTGCCACATCCGAAAGCTCCGCCGCCCGCTGCTGCGCCCCGCGCAGGACAGCCCATGCTCCGCCGCCCGCTGTATCCACGCCGCAGACCGGAAGCTGTACCACGATAAACGGCAGCTTCTCCTGCTCCCATCTGCTGCGCCAGTCCTGTATCAGCGCTTTGAGCAGGGCTTCATATTCCTGCGGGCTGCTGTCATTTGATTCGCCCTGATACCAGACCACGCCCTTTACAGAAGCCGGAAGACATGGAGCAGCCATGCCCTGGAACAGGCCGCACGGCCTTCGGGTCACCGGGTTCCATTCCGGCGCCGGAGGACAGCATCCTTTTGCCTGATACTGCCAGGTTCCCGTTAAATCTATCCGTTTCCCGGATGCGGTAATGATTTCATACGGCTTGCCCGGTGTCACACGCCCCTGCGGACTGCCGCAGAGCAGGCGGATACAGATTTCATTTTCCCCTTCCTTTAACATTCCCTTCGGAATCTCATACCGTCTCGGCGGATAGCTGTAGCCTGTCTCTCCGGCAAGTACGCCATTAAGATACGTCTGGTCAGCTCCGTTCAGCGTCCCAAGCCGCAAAAGCGCTCCCTGTGCGGCATCTTCTTTTTCAGCCCGAAACGTCCGCTTCAGCCAGACTGCGCCGCAGTAGCCTTCCAGTCCCTGCTCTGCAAAATAACCCGGAACCTGTAATTCCTTCCACTCCGTTTCCGCCGCACTTTTATCCTTATCCAGGGCACTGCGTTCCCATGCCGCTGCCTCTTCCTCCTGCTTTGCACTCACAGCCTTTCGATAGTTATCGTCTTCCAGCTGCTTTTTCATCTGCAAAAGCTCCGGCCAGTCAGCCAGTCCCGCCTCACTCGTCCATGCCTGCGCCGGCATCCCGCCAAGGCTGATATTGATAATCCCGACCGGGACTTTATGCGCATCATGAACAAAACAGCCAAAAAAATAAGAAAAAGCTGAAATCTCCGCAAGTCTGTTCCCGCTGCAGGTTACCCAGAAAGCATCCTCGTGGTCGTCTTTTTCATACGCAAACGACGCGCACTCCGGCACTTTATAAACATGCACCTGCGCATTGCCACGCATCCGGCGCGGCACACCTGTAAACAATTCATACGCCTGCATCCACGCGTCTTCTGTATCCGAAATCCCTTCATCAGACATCTGCACAGCTGTTTCATTCGAAAGCCCTGTATCCGCCATTTGTGCAGCTGTCCCGCCTGAAAGCCCTCCGTCCGGTATCTGCACAGCTGTTCCGCCTGAAAGTTCCGTATCCGCCTTCCGTGCAGCTGTTGTATCCGAAGCCTCCGCCCCCGGCATCTGCGGCACAGCTGCACATCCAGCATCTTTTCCGGCTGCTTCAGGAAAGTTCTCACAGAAAAACTCCTCTGGAAACCGCTCTTTGACCCGCTCCATCGGCAGTTCCATATTGGACTGTCCGGCGCACACAAACACATCGCCGACATACACCTCATGTACCGATATTTCTGCTCCGTCCTCGCCGGAAATCTTTAAGCAAAACGGCCCGCCCGGCTGTGTACAGTGTACAAACAGCTCAAAACGCCCGTCCTTTTGCACCGCTGTTTCGTATTCCTTTCCCTGAAAAAAGACACGGATGCGGCTTCCGCCTTCCTGCCAGCCCCAGATTCTTGTCCTCTCTCCGCGCTGCAGCACACATCCTTCTCCCAGCAGGTGCGGCAGCCTGATTTTTGAAACCGCTGCCGTTTCTTTCATTTTACGATTCTGCTCCATAAATAATTCCCCCATAAATATCTGATTCGTTCACCCATTCACCGTCTGCATAAAAATGCCTGACTGCCTAAGACTTCAAAAAATTCGAGTAACATTTGCTGCGGTACGTGCTTGGCGAATAACCCTTAACGGATTTAAATGTCCGGTTAAACGCGCTGATAGAGGAAAATCCTGAATTCAGCGCAATTTCTGTAATGCTCTGCTTTGTCGTGCTCAGCAGCTCCTCCGCTTTCACAATCCGCTTTTGATTCAGGTATTCATGAAAAGTCATATTCATGCACTGCTTAAAAATCCTTGTAAAATGATATCTGGAAAAACCGCTCACTTTTGCGATTTCATCCAGAGAAAGCGGTTCCTGGTAATGCTGGTTCACATAGTTGCATGCATTCATGATGATTTCCATATACTCTTTCTTTTTAGCCGGATCATTTTTACCCCCCCCCGGACATTTTAACGTGCCCCTTCGCGTCCCCCACGTCGCGCCCCGTCCGAGAAATACAAAGATTTCGATTAAGCGGGCATAAATCGCTGTCTGAAAAAATGTTTTTTCCTGTCCGTACTCTACTACAATCGCATCCATCTGGCGTTTTACAAATCCATACAGTCTCTGCGGGTCATCATCCTGTGTTAAATAAATCACCTGCGGCAGAAGCGTCAGCAGCGTATCCATTTCTTTGAGTGAATACAGCAGATAATCGCCAAACTGCAGAATAATCCGCTCCCCCGTCGGCGGAGCCTCCAGAGCATGCAGCACGCCGGAATTTATAATAATAATGTCGCCCTCTTTCAGACTGTATTTCTGCGTTCCTATTTCTACATCATATCCCTGGTGCAGCGGCATAATAATTTCGATTGATGTATGCCAGTGTTCCGGGAAATTTTCATCTTCCCTGTTATGAAACAGCCTGACCCCCAGGGAATTGCCATAATCAATTGTTTCATGTTCTCCATTCAAACTCTCTATCATATTTTCACCTTTTGTCTGATTTGATTCAATATACCATAATCTTTATTTGTGTTCAAGCCAGTTTCCTTATGCAAATATTGCTTAATTTTCTGCAATATATTAACAGCAGGAACCGCTTCCCTGTGATATCCTGATATGACAAAGTGATTTCACATTATTTTGCCGAAACAAAAAATATATGGCATTTCATTCACAGCAGAAAGGAAACCCCGCATGCAGAAACATACATTTCAAAACCCGGTACTGGCTGGTTTTTATCCCGACCCCTCCGTGATAAGAGTAAACGAAGACTACTATCTGGCGGCATCCTCTTTTGTATATTTTCCGGGAATTCCCATATTTCACAGCAGAGACCTGGTACACTGGGAACAAATCGGACATGGAATCTCCAGGCCGGAGCAGATTGACTATAAAAACTGCGAAGCCTCCCTGGGCCTGTGGGCGCCGACGCTCCGTTTTCATGAAGGCACTTATTATATCATTAATACTTTTGTATCGGAAGGACGTGAAAAACGCCGCGACAATTTTATCATTACCGCCAAAGACCCCGCCGGCCCGTGGAGCCAGGCACATTTTATCAAAGGCGCTGACGGCATCGACCCCAGCCTTTTCTGGGATGAGGACGGGCGCATGTGGTATACCGGAAATTATATCAGCTCCCCGGCGGCCTACGAAGGGCATCACGGCATTTATCTGTGTGAAATAAACCCCGAAACGTTTCAGTTTCAGGGTCAGCGTAAAATCATCTGGGACGGCGCACAGACAGGCAGCCATTATCTGGAAGCGCCGCACCTTTATTATGAAAACGGATATTATTACCTTATCGCAGCCGAGGGCGGCACATTTGCAGAACACAGCGTCGTTATGGCGCGCTGCAGGACGGTAGACGGAGATTATGAATTCTGTCCGAGAAATCCGATACTGACGCACCGCCATCTGTCCCGGGAACACGAAATATCCGTAACCGGACACGCAGACATCGTAAAAACTCAGAACGGGGAATGGTGGATGACGCTCCTTGGCGTGCGCCCATACCGCGACGGTCACTTTAATCTCGGGCGGGAAACCTTTCTCGTACCTGTCCGCTGGGATGCCGACGGCTGGCTGCGCGTGGATAACGAAAACGGCCTGGTTAACACACAGGAACGCCTGCCAGACCTTCCGCATGTTCCAAAAACCCCTGCCTTTTTAAGTGACAGCTTTGAAAGCGAATGTCTCTCCTTTATATGGAACAGCATTCACCCATGCCCTGCACATTACTTTTCACTGGCTAAGCGTCCCGGATATCTTCGCCTGTTCCTTCAGCCGCAGGTACTGCACGAAATCTGCACGCCTGCATTTATCGGAAGGAGACAGCAGCACAGCCGGTTTCAGATACAGACAGCCATGGAATTTTCACCGGCATCCGAATATGAAGAAGCCGGAACCGCACTGGTTCAGGACGACCGTTACCATTACACCTTCACGGTATCGCTTCAGGACGGACAGCCTGTTATCCGCGTCATTTCCACCAAAGACAGCGTCCGTACTATCCTCGCTGCGCAAAGCATCCGTGGAGGCAGACGGCTGTATCTGACGGTTTCTGCTGATACAGGGGGGTATCATTTTTATTACGGATATGCTCCTTCTCAGATGATACCAGTTTTCACAGGCGCAGATCCTGTGCTGCTAAGCTCTGTTACCAATGCCGGGTTTACGGGGACTTATCTTGGGATGTATGTTTCTTCAAATGGGGCGGAATCGGAAAATTATGCGGACTTTGACTGGTTTTTGTATGAACCATGGTGATGATGAAAATGGAGATGCTGTTTATTTGTGATGGAATGATGGTCAGTTAAACGGGCTGATTTGGGAAGAAAGCGCGGGGGATTGCCTGCGGGACGCTGGACGGAGCAGTTTTTTCCTTCTGATGTTCCGCTTCCAAAAAGTAAGAAGTTCTACGTTTTCTGCATCAAGGTTCTGGCAGCGGACGGACCGGCGCCTGATGCCCTGGCGTTTTTGGCGGCTCTGCGCGGTGGCATCAGGCAGGCGCCTTTTGGGGGCTTTTAGGTTTTATAAAGTGATATGTAGTGAGCCCCCAAATCCTGGTTACTGGGCAGAAAACTAAGAACTTCTAACTTTTTTCCAGAGTCACATCAGAAGAAAAAAACTGCTCCATCCAGCTGGTTTTCGCTGAATTTAAAGCTGTAAAGTTTCGATAATGTCATGGTTGTTTACAAGTTTTTGATTCCATAGTTGTATATTGCTGGTTAAGCGGCAAAATACACACAGCGGGGTCTGTAAAATGCTGTGACTCGCTGTATGCATGATTGCTCTGTTTAGACAGTAATCTAAATACGATACATTGTTCAGATTTTTATCCGTTCTTTGATATTTTTAGATTATATCACTTTCTCATCCATCTGCATAGAAAGTCCCGCCAATTAATCTGAATATATTGAATCCTCCCTCAATTTATGTCATAATATACCAGTCAGTATTTTATAAGGCGGGAAAGCAGTTATGGCGGACATACTTATTGTAGAAGACAGCCGGGATTACCGGGAGCTGCTGTCTAATTTTCTGGAAAACTCGGGATATCATGTCACTGCGGCCTGTGACGGCGCCGAAGCGATTGAATATGTAAAGCAGCAGGCATTTGACCTGATTCTGCTGGATTTAATGCTGCCCAAAACAGGCGGCTACGAAGTCTGTGAAATCATCCGAAAAACGTATGATATTCCGATTATTATGCTGACAGCTCTTAGCAGCGAGGCACACCAGCTGCGGGGATATGAGCTGCAGATTGATGAATTTATTACAAAACCGGTATCCATGCCGCTCCTTATCCAAAAAGTCCAGGCTGTCCTGCGCAGAACATCCAGACAGGAAGAGCAGCTGCTGTGTTTTGAACAGCTTTCCATGGATATCAAAAAGCACCGGGTCTTAGCAGGCAAAGAGCCCGTGGAGCTTACACTCCGGGAATTTGAAATTCTAGAGGAGCTTTTGCGCCATCCGGGCGAAGTTGTCACAAGAAAGTCACTCATTACAAAACTGTGGGGATATGACAGCCTGGATGAAACAAGGATTGCAGATACGCATATCAAAAATATCCGAAAGAAACTAAAAAACTGCGATTATATCGATACCGTGCGCGGCGTAGGGTATCAGTTAAAAAAGAAGCCATGACTAAGAAATTAACCTTAAAAACATTTCTGCTCTTAGCAGCGCTCTCTCTGTCCGTCTGCCTTGCGGCCTATGGCTGCATAAAATTTTACCTTCCCTATGCAGATAAACATCAGGCGCAAAAAACACTTGAAAAAAGAACCGCCCGGCTCACCGAAGAACTGTGCCTGTCTGGCAAAAAACAGAGTGAAGCACTGTTTCTGGAATTTATCCGCGAAACCGGCGCCCGGCTGACGCTCCAAAACAGTAAGGGGCAGACCGTCTCCCTGTTCACCTTTGAACCTTCTCAGACCGGCAGCCAGGTACCTTTTACCGAAAACCCGGCAAATGACGAAATCACAGAACGCACCAAAATCCCGTCTGTACAAAAACCATTTAAATTTGCCGATACCGGTGAAGAATATCTTCTGACGGTAATCTTTCATCCGTCACGAACCATGGAAATTTCGGACGCCATACGGCACAGCCTTCCTTTTGTCGCAGCCGTCACCATCCTATTGTCATTTGCGGGCGCCTGGTTTTTTTCACACTATACCACGCGCCCGATACTGCGCATTCACCGTATTGCCCGCAAAATGGCTGAGCTGGATTTCAGCTGGTACTGCCCGGATATGCGGGATGATGAAATCGGCATGCTGTCAAAAAGCATTAACGAGTTGTCAGACAGACTCCATGAAGCGCTGAACGAACTGCAGCAGCGCAATACAGCTTTATCCGATGAAATTCAAATCGAAAAAGAACGCGAACGCAGAAGAATGCTGTTTTTCTCCGGCATATCACATGAACTGAAAACTCCCATTGCAATTGTAACAGGCCAGCTGGAAGGCATGCAGGCTAACATCGGCGTATACAGGGACCGGGACAAATACCTTGCAAGGAGCGCCGAAATCCTGCGTTCCCTCAGCCAGTTTATCAAAGAAATCCTCCTCGTTTCCCAAATTGACCTTGCAGACCGCGAATCAGAACATCCCGTCAGCATTTCCTGCCTGCTAAACGAACTGCTCCAGGAATACGGTGCTTATGCAGAATTTTCGTCTATCTGCCTTCACGCAGACATTCAAAATGATTTATATGTCTGCGGACAGGAACCGCTTCTGAAAAAGGCAGCCGGCAATATCATCGGAAACGCAATTACACATTCCCCCGAACATGCAGACGTAACCGTAGCACTCACAGCAGACAGACCAAAAATTATTTCACTCTGCGTAACAAATACACCCGCACACATCCATGAGGAACACCTGCCACACCTTTTTGAAGCCTTCTACCGCGCCGACAGCAGTGCAGAACAAAGCAGCGGCCTTGGACTGTATATCACAAGGCTGATTCTGGAAACTTATCACGTTTCTTATAAAATAGAAAATATAAGCATACCGTGTTCTTCTGTAAACTGCGGGCAGAACTCTGGAGATATGAAAACGGCTATGCATGGCGTGAAATTTACGGCTTCATTTGCTGAGGCGGAGGTGAAGGAATTATGAGATTTATGAATGGTTATGGGGGGATTGCTTTTGGGACGCTGGGCGGAGCAGTTTTTCCTTCGGATGTTCCGCTTCCAAAAAGTAAGAAGTTCTAAGTTTTCTGCGTCAAGGTTCTGACAGCGGACGGACCGGCGCCTGATGCCCTGGCGTTTTTGGCGGCTCTTTGCGGTGGCATCAGGCAGGCGCCTTTTGGGGGCTTTGAAGTTTTATAAAGTGATATGCAGTGAGCCCCCAAATCCTGGGTGACGAGCAGAAAACTAAGAACTTCTAACTTTTTTCCAGATTCACATCCGAAGGAAAAACTGCTCCGCCCAGCTGGTTTTCTCTAAATTTGGTTAGCATAATTTACAGTAATGCAGCCGATTTGCTATTTGCAAGTTCTGCTGTAAAGAATATACAGCATGGTCTGGTCTGAAAGTTCAGACAGAGACATTAATAATAGTTAAGATAAAGTATACACCCTTTATGATTTAACACTCATTTGTGGAGATTGAACTATATATTGTATTTAGCTGCAGATGTACATCAATGTTATTCACTTAAGCATCCTGCACCTGATTTAACCCGCAGCTTATACGGATAATACTGCAATAAATTGTCTGATAAAGAGCTTAAGTTAATGGCATTGTGATATTTCAAGGCTTTCCATTTTCGGGTTTTAGGTGCAAGATGCTGATGTTAATGACATTGTGATATTTCAAGGCTTTCTATTTTCGGGTTTTAGGTGCAGGATGCTGAAGTTATGACATTGGGTGTATATAGCAAGGAATCAAAAGCTTGTATATTGATGATAAAGTCTGTCCATTCAGATAATTTTCTTTTTCTCTAAATTGTTACCCGTTTACTAGTTTTCGATTTTATGTTATATATATATTATCCAGTTCCAATAAAATACAGCATATCGTTTAGATTTTCATAAAAACTCTCAAAAAAGATTGTAAACCGATGTAAATTGTCAAAACCTACACTAAATCAGAACAGCTGTTTTACATTTCACCAAATTAGCAAAATATAAACCTGTCCCATCTGTAACTACGTGTTAAAATTTAGCAGATGTAACTAATATCCAGACTACATCTGCTTAACGGAAAACCAACAACTTACAGTCCGGTCCGAAACGTAAATTTATCCACAGCCAGCTGGGCGGAGCAGTTTTTTCCTTCGGATGTGACTCTGGAAAAAAGTTAGAAGTTCTTAGTTTTCTGCTCATCACCCAGGATTTGGGGGCTCACTGCATATCACTTTATAAAACTTCAAAGCCGCCAAAAGGCGCCTGCCTGATGCCACCGCAAAGAGCCGCCAAAAACGCCAGGGCATCAGGCGCCGGTCCGTCCGCTGCCAAAACCTTGACGCAGAAAACTTAGAACTTCTTACTTTTTGGAAGCGGAACATCCAAAGGAAAAAACTGCTCCGCCCAGCGTCCCAAAAGCCCCCCTCTCCCCGCAGACTGATGCCATCCCGCTGCCTCCCGTTAACAAAATCTCCCTGCAATCTCCACACAAACTCCAGATATCCACCCGCCAGAATATGTTATGATAATCCCATCTCAAAAAACTATAAACCATTCCATCCCAAAAAAGAAAAAACATCCGAAAGGAGTACCCTCTGTATGAAAATCGACATGAACCGCATTACCATGATATACCCATCCGGCAAAAAAGCCCTTCAGGATATATCTTTCCACGCCGAAAGCCCCGGCTTTATCGGTATCCTTGGTCCAAACGGCGCCGGAAAGACAACGCTTATGAAGCTTCTGATTGCCAGCCTGATTCCTACAAGGGGTGAGATTCTGTTAAACGGAAAGCCTCTTCTTACCCAGGAAAAAAAGCTGAAATCCCAGCTCGGCTATCTGCCGCAGAGTTTCGGGCTGTATGACGAGCTGACAGTCTGGCAGTTTTTAGACTATATGGCCGCATTAAAGGGTATCCGGGAAAAATCCGCTCTGGAAGATGTCCTGATGCGCACGAATATGACAGACCAAAAGAAAGTCCGTATCCGTAATCTTTCCGGAGGACAGCGCCAGCGTGTCGGCATTGCCCAGGCGCTTTTGGGCAGTCCGAAGCTGCTGATTTTAGATGAACCCACCGTCGGCTTAGACCCGGAAGAGCGCGTTAAGTTCCGCAATATTTTTTCCGAAATGGCCCGGAACAAGATTATCCTTTTATCCACGCATATTGTAGAAGATGTCCAGGCAGTATGCAGCCGTGTGCTTGTCATTTATGACGGCCTGATTTTATATGACGGGAGCCCCTCTTCTCTTATTCAGGAGACAAAAGGACATGTCGGCGTTTATTTATCTCAAAACGCCGGGGATGTCCTGGACGGGTGCCAGACGGTATCAAAGGTAAATGTTTCCGACGGTATCGCCTGCCGCATTGTAGCCAGCGAACTGCCGGAATGTGCCAGAGAATGCGAACCGACATTGGAAGATGCGTATCTTTACTGCATTCACCGGGAAGGAGGGAGACAATGAGCCTGTTTTCTTTTTACCGTTCAGAACTCCGGCGCCTTTTGCTGTCCAAAAAAACATGGGCTGTTCTTATTTTATGCATGCTGACGCCTATTGCCGGTTACCTTGACATAGAAGGAGAACTTGGAATGGCGACCAGGTATATTGCATACCCGTCAGTGACTTCTGCTGCGCTCAGTGCCATGCTCTGGGCAGCCCTGGCCATAATCGAAGCCGGCCGGCTGCACCGCAGCGGTGTCTGCCTGCTTACGGACGCTGCGGCCTCTCCCCGTATCCTATCCGCGGCAAGGCTTGCCGCAATGATGACCGTTTCCGCCGCATCCGCGCTTCTCTGCGCCTGCCTGTATCTGCCGTATACAGCTGCCAGTATGGAATATTTGTTCGACGCACCGTTTTATTTTGCCAATTACCTGATATTCCTGATTCCTGCCGGATGGATTTCGATTCTGACTATGGAAGCATTTTATCAGATTACACGCCGTACCGAGGTGTCCGTTCTACTCTATACAGCGCTTGCTTATCTCAGTTTCAGTGCCTATGCGCAGAATGACTACTTTATGCGCTGGCTGAATCCGCTTGTCATTGTTTATTCTGACGGATTCTGCAGCTGGTGGTTTTTAAGAATCGGCTTTTACACAAGGCTTTTGTGGCTGTGCGCTGCTCTCGGGCTCTGGTTTGTTTCTATGATTTGTGTACGTAAATACGAGAAAAACATTGCGGCATCCCTGCTGTACGGAATGCGCAGAGTCTGCCTGCCGGTATCCGCCGTCCTTTTTTCAGGTCTGGCAGCTGTACTCTGGATATATCAGCCTTTTATTGACCATGAAAAAGACACTGACGAAGACATCATCATTGAATCACCCACTACACAGACCGAAGCAATCCGTTATTTTCTGGATACAGACCCTGTTACAGGACGCCTGTCCGGCCGTGCCGAATATGACGTAATCAGCCCTTACACAGAAGAGGACAGATTTTTGTTAAATCCAGGCTACCGCATCCTGCGTATGACATATAACGGGAAAGATACCGCGTTCCATACCGCTGACGACGATTTAAACGGTTTTTGCTCCACATATTTTACAATCCCGCAGCAGGAAGCCGGAACACTGGTCATTGAATATGAAGGACTTCCTCAGCAGAAAAAAACGGCGGCCCCTTACATGATAAGCTCTTTTGTGGACTGGGACAGCATAATGCTCGGCATGCCTTCTACCGTTCCCCTTATGAACTATTCCTGCGAAAATGGCGCTGCCGCAGAGGTTACCGTCCCGGCCCCTCTGACGCTTTATCTGAATGATAAGCCTGTGACCGAATATACCAAAGCAAAGAACGGCATGAAAACGTGGAAACAGAATCTGAGCGAGGATACTATTTATCATCTGACTGCCGGTAAATACCAGACAGATACCTTTTCTGCGGCAGGCACAAATATTCATTTCGTCTATGGACAGGCATATGCGCAGCCAGTAGAACAGTACGATGTCAGGCAGGCCGTAACGGATGTATTTGAATACTGTACAAAACACTATGGCAGGCTGTGGCTGACACAGGATAAGACCATGACCCTGCAGCAGGTAACTGCAATGATGATGGGCGGACAGGCACGGCCGGGATATCTGGAATGGTTTGAAATCGTGCTCTCACCGGCAGCGCTTGCAGACCCGGCAAAAGGAGCCAGCGCCACAGAAGTATTTATCCATGAAATGATTCATCAGTGGTGGGGCGGCTACGGGCTTGACTGCCGTTATGACGAATCCGCCCCGTTCTGGTCCGAAGAAGGCCTTGCCGTCTATTCCACCTGCCGTCTCGTAAAGGAAAAATACGGAGAACTCTATGCAAAGCAGTATTACATCGATGAATGGAAAAAAGATGTCCAGGAACAGAACCGGAATTTTTATAACCGGCATCCTGAATATCTGGAAAAACTTCCTGAAAAATACCGGGCACGCCTGACCAGCGCAAACGAAGGCATTAACTGCTATTCCCGTATGCCTCTTATGATTTTAAAAGCCGAAAAACTCGTGGGCGGTGAGAAAAAAATGGATAAGATTCTGAAAAAAATGTATGCAGACCGGGATGATTTTCGTGAAACAGGTTTTTCTTACGAAGATTTTTTAAATTACTGCGGACTTACCGCACAGGATTTAGAACTGAATGCCGCAGACTGCGCATTTTAAGAAAACGAAAGGAGATTCCCGTTCTATGTATAAAATATTTTACTATGAGCTGCAAAGAATTTTATTCAGCTGGATATTTCTGGCAATGCTGATTGTAAACGGCATGTACGCATGGTATGTACTGACAGGCGATATCATTGAGGGCACCGCCTGTACGGCTCCGTTTTCTGTATGGAGCTGCTGTGCTTATACCGCAAAGCTGATGCCGGTCACAGTCATAACCATCCTGCTGCTCTTATGCGGCTATTACGGCAGAAAGCAAAAACAGGCAGAAATACTCATATCCGCAGCGCCGGTAACATCCGCACAGCATCTGCTTATAAGAAGCGCAGTCCTTTTGGTCTGTTTTCTCATTCTCTGTGCAGAAAGCGCTGCGGCGGCAGTCCTATTTTACAGCACTTTTTTTGCATACAGCGATTATACAGGATTTCTGCTGCCCGGACTTTTGATTATGTTTCCGTGCTTTCTTATTTCTGTCGCGGCCGGACACCTGCTTGCCAGACTGCATCAGGGCTTTGCCTATGCTCTGACAGGAATTCTGTTCACAGCCGGGCTTTTAGAACCGGGATACGCATGGAATCTGTTTGGCGCTGGATATTTCGAAGCCTATCCCCTGACACTTGCACCAGGCCAGAATGGAGAACCGGCATTTTCCATGCAGCCGCAGTGGCTTATGGCACGCGGACTTTATGTTCTAATCGGAGCCGGGCTGTTTTTATGGAATGTGCGGCATGCAAAAAGAAAAGAGACGAAGGCGTAATATCATTGAATCATTGAAAAAGGCAGCAGCCATGTGCCATTCAGGACACACAGCTGCTGCCTGCAGATAAATTGAAATTTAATCTTATTCTACATCCCGCAGTGCATTTTCATTTTCTTCCCCTGTGCGGACTTTTACAACTCTTGCCACCTGAAATACGAAGATTTTTCCATCTCCGATACGTCCTGTATAGAGTGTCTTTTTCACTGTATCAATCACTTTATCTACCGGAATCTTATGCACTACAACTTCTATTTTAATTTTAGGCAGCAGCGTCGCGTCCATTTCCACGCCGCGGTAATATTCCCCGGCGCCTCTCTGGATGCCGCATCCCATTACCTGCGTTACCGTCATGCCCGTTACACCAAGTTCATTCAGCGCTCTTTTCAGCTTCTCAAACCGGGATAATTTCGCAATCACTGCTATTTTGTACATGCCGGTATCTGCAGGCATGACATCCGGCGTTTTTACCACCGGAACCGCGGCGTCCAGCTGAGCCTTTGAAGCCTCGTTCGGATTATCCTCTCCCAGGTCTGTGTTTTCATTGACATCCAGGCCGCCCATAACATCCTGAATCGCAAAGCCGGAATAAGCGCTTGCCAGACCATGCTCGTGAATATCCAGTCCGTCTATTTCAATTTCCTGCTCAACGCGCAGGCCGATGGTATGCTTAATAACCTGAAAAATAACCGTCATCATAACACCCGTCCACGCCGCTACCGCAAGCACTCCTGCGGCCTGAATTCCCAGGAAGTGAAACCCGCCGCCGTAAAACAGCCCGCCGTCTGTTGCAAACAGGCCGACTGCCAGCGTACCGAACATCCCGCAGGCACCGTGTACCGAAACCGCACCTACCGGGTCGTCTATTTTAGCTGTTTTATCAAAAAATTCTACCGATGCCACAACCAGAATCCCCGCTGCAAGACCGATGAAAAATGCCCCAAACGGGTCTACCACATCACAGCCGGCTGTAATCGCTACAAGACCTGCCAGTGCGCCGTTTAAACACATCGATACATCCGGTTTTTTATAGCGAATCCATGTAATTATCAAAACAGTACACGTTGCCACTGCCGCCGCCATATTTGTATTCATGAAAATCAGGGAAGCAGACAGCATCGCTTCATCTGAGCTCATAGAAACGGTCGAACATCCGTTAAATCCAAACCAGCAGAACCACAAAATAAAGACTCCCAGTGCAACCGCTGTCAGATTATGCCCCGGAATCGCCCTTGGCCTGCCGTCTTTTCCATATTTGCCAATACGCGGTCCAAGCGTTGCCGCACCGATACATGCAGCGACTCCGCCGACCATATGTACCGCACACGAACCCGCAAAATCATGAAATCCCATCTGCGACAGGAAACCGCCGCCCCATATCCAGTGTCCCGATATCGGGTATACCACAAGCGAAATCAGCGCACTGTACACACAGTAAGAACTGAACTTTGTCCGTTCTGCCATCGAGCCGGATACAATCGTTGCCGCCGTAGCGCAGAACACTGTCTGGAAAATGACATAACACCATTTCGGAAGCGGGCCAAAATCATAATTTCCCAGAATAAACGGGTCAAATCCGCCGATAAAAGCCCCCGAGCCGCCAAACATAATTCCAAATCCCACCAGCCAGAATGCCGGCGTGCCGATACAGAAATCCATCAGGTTTTTCATTAAAATATTACCCGTATTTTTCGCCCTCGTCAGCCCCGCTTCACACAGAGAAAATCCCGCCTGCATAAAGAATACCATCGCGGCTCCCAAAAGGGTCCACATTACATCCACAGATACATAACTCATAACCGTCTGCCTCCTTTAAAAATAAGTCTGTTTCGAAATAAAAAAAGATACAGGCCTCCTCTATCCGCAGCTTCGCGGCTCAGATGCTGTATCTTTTAAAAAACAAGAAGGCGCTGACGAGATATCCATCTCTCAGCGCCTTTGCTTTATGTACCGTAGTATAACAGCGAATTATGGGAAAGTCAATTTTAATTTTTATTGAAATTTTACAATTTATTTATATTTTTTTGTAAAATTTCACTAATCCCGCCTTTCCTCAAATACCGGACAAACAGCAGCAGCGAAAGTACCTGGTAATACGATGTATGAGAATTTGTAAAACCTAAAATTTCTATTGACATTTTTTCTTTTATTGCATATATTTATAGATAAGAAATCATATGATTTCAACAAAAACCCTTCACAATGTGGGACAAAAAACATTGTATATGTTTCAATTATGTTTCGCAATGTACAACAAAGAACATTGTATTATGACACAAGAACCCTTCACAATGTGGGACAAAAAACATTGAGAGCCCTATATTATATAGGGCTTTTGTATTGGAGAATCAAGAATGGATGAACATGGGATGTATTTTGGCAAAAATGAGCTTTATAATATTATAAGGTCGTGTGGCGGAACATGGAACGATTCAAAAAAAAGACCGATTATATGTATTATGAAGTCTATTGAATGTGATGGGCTATATTGGGCTATACCTGTTGGAAATTATGAACACAGAGATGATAAGGCAAAACAGCGAATCCAAAAATATCTCAATTTTGACAAAAAAGACATTCGCTCGTGTTTCTATCATATTGGGAACACAAATGAAAAATCTATATTTTTTATAAGTGATGTGATTCCGTTTACTGATTCATATATTGACAGGGAATATTTGAATAAATCCGGGAGGATACATATTGTAAAAAATAAAGTGTTATTGTCTGCTCTAAAATATAAGCTGGGAAGAATCTTGGAATTTGAAAATAGAAAACCTAATTATTTCAGACAAAACATTACCAGTGTAAAAGAATATATGATTTATGAAATTAAAAGCACAAAACCTGACGAAACATGAAACCAGAGGAATAAAGCATGATTATTTTCGAGGCCGGAAATGGTTCCCGACACACACGTAAAAGTACCTAAGATAAACTACTCCGAAAATCAAAACTATCTTATGAAACATACACTACACAGCACCTGATAACGAATAGTACAAATCATTTATATTCAAAATCAACTCAATCTGATTCGGCTTTCAATTCTCATTTCGCCTTGCAGATATTCCCTCATGATTTCAGCATCTGAAAATTTGCCGTCAAAATCTTTGAATTGTTCCTGAATAACTTCCTTTATGTAATCCGCTTTGTCAGTCTTTCTACCGCGGCTTCCTTCTGGTATGCCCTCGTGTTTATCGTTTTTGGATTTGCCTTCAGCTACTCTGTTTATAAGAAACTGCCGTTCGTGTTCTGTCTGCCGGAATGCCAGACTTATATTGTCCTTTAGGTTTTCACGCTCAAATTCTCACTTTTCTCCCCGCGAATCCTTCCATCTATCTTGACAACTGTCATGTTCTGTATTATACTGTACATATCGCAGTAATACACTCAGACAGAAAGGGCGGTGACCATTTGGAAATTATCATAAGCAGCAAAACAAGCCGGCCCCTGTACGAGCAGATTTGCACACAGATAAAAGCACAAATCATGAGCGGAAAACTAAAAACCGGCGAAGCGCTCCCTTCCATCCGTTCCCTTGCAAAGTCGCTGCAGATTAGTGTTCTGACTGTGCAAAAAGCATACGACCTTCTGCAGGCGGACGGCTTTATTGAAACAAGTGCCGGAAAGGGCTGTTTTGTTTCTGCTCAAAACCAGGACTTTTATTTAGAAGAGCAGCAGAAAATAATTGAAGCTTATTTTAACAAAGCGATTGAAACCGCGCGGACATGCGGGATACCGATGGATAAACTGCTTCAGTTACTGACACTGCTGTATGAGGAGGATTCACCATGAAAAATGCATTAACCGTTTCGGGACTTACCAAAACCTATCCGGACTTTCTGTTAGACCATATTTCCTTTCAGGTGCCGGGCGGCTCTATCGTCGGGCTGATTGGCGAAAACGGTGCTGGAAAAAGCACTACGGTAAATGCCGTATTAGGACTTATCCAAAAAGAAACCGGCAGTGTTTCCATACTGGAAAAAGATGTTCTCGACAATGATACAAAAGAACAGATTGGCGCAGTATTTGACGGCAGCAATTTCCCTGAAATTCTGTGTCCGAAAAAAATCAGCCGGATTTTGAAAAACATTTACCATTCCTGGGATGAGCAGACCTATTTCGGTCTGTTAAAACAGCTTTCGCTTCCCCCGGACAAACAGCTCCGGCAGTTTTCCAAGGGTATGAAAATGAAGCTGGCCATCTGCGCGGCCCTTTCCCACCATTCCAGGCTGCTGATTTTAGACGAAGCCACCAGCGGGCTTGACCCGGTCATCCGGGATGATATTCTAGATATGCTGCTGGATTTTGTTCAGGATGAAGAACACTCGATACTGATGTCCTCTCATATTACGACAGATTTAGAAAAAATTGCTGATTATATTGTATTTATCCACGAAGGGAAGCTGGTTTTTTCCAAACCGAAGGATGAACTGACAGAACAGTACGGCATTCTCAAATGCGGGGCCGCGCAGTTTGACGCGCTGGAAAAGTCCGATATCATCGTATACCGCAAAATGGACTATGAATGGCAGGTTTTAATTTCTGACAGGCACGGCATGCAGAAAAAATACCCGGATGCCGTTATTGTACCAGCATCGATTGACGAAATTATGCTGCTTTATGTAAAGGGGGAAAAACGATGAAAGGTGTTCTGCTAAAAGATTTATATATAGCGAAAAGCAATATTCTTGTAACCGCTGTCAGCTTAATTGTACTTGGGTTCGGGCTTTCATTTCTGCTTGAAACAGGCGCGCTTTTGATCCTTGCTCCGGCTGTCTGTGTCACAGCCGTATTTATCAGCATCACAAGCGACGCCGGCTCGAAATGGAATAAAAATGTGATAACGATGCCCGTATCCAGAAGCCAGATTATCGGCGAAAAATTTATTTTTTATATCCTGCTTGCGGCATCCGGGATACTGGCTGCCCTGATTCCCTGCGGAATACTGGCTGCCGGCGGAAGAGCTGTCACATTCCAGTCGCTGTGGCTGTATGGCTCCATCGGCCTGAGCGCAGCTTTGCTGTCAGGAAGCATCAGCCTGCCATGTGCATATCTGTCCGAGCCTGAAAAATCGCAGATTGTTTTTATGATGTCGTTTCTGGCATCCTCAGGAATTATCACAGCGCTTGTTTATGCGGTGAATCTGTTTCTTCCTGTAAAAGACTACACGCTCTTAACGTTTTGCATTGTACTCGCGGTCGCCTGTTTCTGCTTTTTTCTATCATACAAAACTGCAGTAAAGATATACCAGAAACGGGATATTGTTTAGTGCACATACTTACACATCAGAAAGGAGATTTTACAATGTCATCACAGATTCCAAAAGACCCGGCCATTCTGCTAAGCTTCATCAATACGCAGCTGCGCGATTACTATCCTTCCTTAGAAGAACTCTGCGCATCGCTGGGAATTGATGAAGACGGTCTTACACAGAAATTATCTGCCATAGACTACATTTATGACCGCGGCAGCAACCAGTTCCAGTAACCCAGACTCATACACCGTCCAGGCAGACTGAATATCTGGTATAACCCGCTTTAAATAAGCATACCTTTGGCTGAGTATCAATTTTCGGGTGTGCATGGCAAAAAGAGAGGCATACCGGGTGTACAATGAAAATTTTTGCCATGCACGCTCGGAAATTTCAGCATCCCGCGCCTTTATTCAGGCTGTATATTCACTTTAATATTTCCAGCATCCGGCTTGTATTCTCCTCGATATCTCCCTCAAAGACAGCGCTTCCGGCCACTATAATATTCGCTCCCGCTTCCAGCGCACTCTCAATCGTTTCAAAATTGATGCCGCCGTCCACTTCGATATCTGTTTTCAGCCCTCTTTTATCTATCATTTTTTTCAAATCCCGCACCTTATCCAGCGTATACGGAATCAGCTTCTGCCCGCCAAGCCCTGGATTTACCGTCATGATTAACACCATATCGATGCGCTGCAGAATATACGAAAGCTCCGTCAGCGGCGTTGCGGGATTCAGAGCGACGCCTGCTAAAAGCTCTCTCTCTTTAATCAGATTGATGGTATAGTCTAAATCCGTGCATGCCTCTGCGTGTACCGTAATAATATCCGCCCCGCAGTCCGCGGCTTTTTTGATATAACGCGCCGGCTCCTGTATCATCAGATGAACATCCAGCATCATGTTTGTATTTTTCCGCAAAGAACTTAAAACAGGCATTCCAAAAGAAATATTCGGAACAAATAAGCCGTCCATCACATCAAAATGAAGATACTGTGCTCCCGCCTGCTCCACTACGGCGACCTGTTCTCCCAGTCTGGTAAAATCTGCTGATAATATCGAAGGTGACAAACAATTCATATCCTACCCCTCCTCGTCCTTATTTTTTAACGGATTCAGTTTGCTCTCACGTCCGCTGCCGGTGGCGCTGCTTTTGCGTCCTACCGTTTCATAATAAACGACGCCTGTTATCATTCCGTCATTTTCCCCGGCAATCACGCCTCCGTGAACATCTCCAATCAGATTATTCGTATTTTCCAGCGGAAAGCTTCCCAGAGCATTCCCGTCCCGTACCTGGCCCACATTTTTCCCGGCAATACCGCCCATATACAGCTTTGCAGGCGTATTCAGCGTCCCGGAAGCCTGAATGCTGCAGGTACTTGCACATGCGTCGATAAAAGCCATAGAACCGTTCACAGCTGCAACACCGCCGACATACAGCTCCTGACCGCTGGTAATCCCGCCGGCCGCAGACAGATTCAGCCCGGCCTCTACTTTGGTCTGAATAATGCGCTGGTGATTATAAACAACACCGCCTGCCATGCTGCCGTAGGTATAAACGGTGCCATGCGCTTTGCACCGGTCAATCACGCCGCTGTTTTCCACTGTCAGCAGCCCGGCATCTGTCGCCGATGCAGAATAAATGACCGCCTGGTCAATCACGCATTCTGTAAGCGTGCCGAGATTTACTTCTGCAAGCACGGCACACCGCTCCTGTCCGGTACCTGTAATGCGCGCATCCGCGATTACCACATGATTCAGCTCTCCCTGCGCGCCAATCGTGCCAAACAGCGACGAATCCGAATTGTAATATAAAATCCGGTAATTAACCGCCTCAGGCTTCGCATCAAAGCTGCCGGTAAACGGATGCTCTTCATCAAAAAGATTGCTGATGATTTCCGAGCGCAGGTCTAAATCCCTGACCTGTACAAAATGTCTTCCGTTAAAATCCGGCATCTTTTTTAAATGCGCCACCGATGCCACCTGATACGGGTTTTCCTCTGTCCCGTCGCCTCCTGCAAAAGGGCTGTCCGCATAGCTTCTGTAGTAATGCCACTGTCTCGCCGTATATCCGTCCGCTACAATTTTAAGACGGAATTCCCCTTCAAAATTAACCCCGAGGTCATTTTTCCCGTCCCAGAACGCATAATATGTCCTCTTTGCCGGCACGACCCCAAGCTTCATAGTATGGACCGTTTCTCCGTTTCTGCCGATAATGTAAAGAATCGTATTACGGGAAGTGCGGTCCTGGCGAAATGTAATCTGCATTACATTTTCCCCGCATACAAAGTCTCCCTCGTCGCTTGTCACTGCCCGGATTTCTGTTACATTTACCGGTACTTTTTTTACCTTTACCCGGATACGCACCGTTTCATTATTGGCTCCGTTTGAACATGTGATATATGTCGTCCCGATTTTTTTCGGTGTAATATGAAGCGGGATTTCATTGCCCGACCAGCTGCCCCAGCTGGCACTGCATATATCGGTGTCCTGTATTTTATATGTAACGACAGCATCCTTCGTAAACGTCAGCGTCACGGTTTCCTGTCTTTTTATAACAACGGACGATACATCTGCGCCGTATGTCTCATTGACTACGACACGGCATTTATATTCAGCGCCGCCCGCCGATGCGGTAATCGTCGCTTTTCCTTTGTTGATGCCTGTCACAACTCCAGCCGAACCTACAGAGGCAATTTTTTTATTGCTTGTAGACCATTTTACCGGCTCCGAAGTCCCGTTCACTTTCAATTTTATTTTTCCGCCGATGCATATGGCTGCATTTGTCTGATCCAGACTGACCGCAGCCTGCGCATCTGTCTGCTGCATCATGCAAAACGATACAGCCAGCACAAAACAGACTGCTATATATTGATAAATCCTCTTCATTCCTCTGCCCTGTCCCTCCAATCATTTCCAGCATATGTCCGGCTCTTGCATACATACGCGCTTCAGGCATCCAGCATGCACTTAATCATATATCCAATACACCATATCAGGCCGCCGACTGTCATAGACAGCCAGCATTTGATGAATGCGGCAATCACACATACCACCGTCAGCTCTCCTGCCCGAAAGGCCATATAAAGTCCCGCCAGCGGCCTTACAATCATTCTCCAGATTCCTGCATAAACTGCCAGAACCGTTCCAAGCAGAACACTCAGATATCCCGCTGCCTTTTTCAGTTTCTTAACCATACACACCCTGCCGTATTTACTCCAGGCTCCTGTTCATCGCCGTAATAAGCGCATCAATCGATGCCCGCAGAATATCCGGGTCAATCCCAATGCCAAAATACAGCTGCCCGTCCAAAGCCCTGATACCTACATAAGCAATCGCACTCGAATCCGAACCGTCTTCTAACGCATGCTCCTCATAACAGATAATCTCGCACGGTTTTTCAAAAAACTCTGCAAACGCATTGCTGACCGCATTTAAGCGCCCGTTTCCTGTTGATTCCACAAGATTTTTCCGGCCGTCCTTAATAATATTGACGGTTGCCGTAATTCCGTCCTCCTGGCGGAAATGGCAGCCTTTCACCGAAAATACCGGCGTATAGTCTTTATAGCGTCCGATAAAGATATCATAAATTTCCTTTGGAGAAAGCTCTGCATGCTCTTTATCCGAAACATCCTTTACCGTATAGCCAAGGTCTTCACGCATTTTATAAGGAATTTTCAATCCGTAATTCTGCTCGAGCACATATGCCACGCCGCCCTTTCCGGACTGGCTGTTAATACGGATAACATCGCTGTCATACGTGCGCCCCACATCTTCCGGATTAATCGGCAGATACGGCACGGTCCAGTGGTCCGGGTCACGCTCTTCCCGGTACTTCATCCCTTTTGCGATTGCATCCTGATGCGAACCGGAAAATGCCGCAAATACCAGCTTGCCGCAGTACGGATGCCGCATGTGGATATCCATCTGCGTCAGACGCTCATATACACTTGCAATATGCGGCATATCGGATAAGTCCAGCATCGGGTCTACACCCTGCGCATACATATTCATCGCAAGCACAACAATATCAACATTGCCCGTGCGCTCTCCGTTGCCAAACAGCGTGCCTTCAATGCGGTCCGCCCCTGCTAAAAGACCCATTTCCGCATCGCTGACGCCGCACCCTCTGTCATTATGCGGATGCAGCGACAAAATCACAGAATCCCTGCTGTGAAGATTCTTGCTGACATATTCAATCTGGCTCGCAAATACATGCGGCATAGACATTTCTACCGTTGCGGGTATGTTAATGTACACTTTATTTTCAGGCGTCGGCTCCCAGACATCAATGACTGCATTGCATACATCAACCGCATAATCCACTTCGGTCCCCGTAAAACTCTCCGGGCTGTATTCAAATGAAATATTTCCTTCCGCCTCCGCTGCCAGCTCCTTTAACAGCTTTGCCCCGTCAATGGCAATCTGCTTAATCTCTTCTTTGTCTTTATGGAAAACCTGCTCGCGCTGCGCAAGCGAAGTCGAATTATATACATGCACAATCACATTCGGAGCGCCTTTTACTGCTTCGAACGTCTTGCGGATAATATGCTCTCTGGCCTGGGTCAGTACCTGGATTTTCACATCGTTTGGAATCATATTCTGGTCAATCAGCGTACGTACAAGCTGATACTCGGTTTCCGAGGCAGCCGGAAAACCGACCTCTATTTCCTTAAATCCTAATTTTATTAATAGTCTGAAAAAGTCCAGCTTTTCATCCAGACTCATCGGCTCAATCAGCGCCTGATTTCCGTCCCGAAGGTCTACGCTGCACCAGACAGGCGCTTTATCTACATACTCTTTCTTTGCCCAGTCCAGACATTCTGCCGGCGGCATAAAATAATTTCTCTGATATTGTCTGTAATCAAACATTTTCCATTCCTCCAATTATGTTGAGCTTATACTATTATACCTGATTTTTTCCTATTTGAAAAGAGTATGGCGCTAAATAATCATGTATTATGCAGGTGAGGGGAAGATGCACATTTTGAGGGGGATTTATGTGGCTCCTCGGACGCCGGGAGAAGGGCGCTGCACGGTCTTCCTGCGGCTGCTCCAGAATGTTAAGAATCCCTAAGCATTCTGCA
>CANDJC010000068.1 GCA_947384955.1 uncultured Eubacterium sp.
GTTTGAGGCTGGATATCAGTTTCCTGCAATTATAGATCCGTCTGCTGTGATTGCAAAATCGGCAAAAATAGGAAACGGGGTTTTTGTTGGAAAAAATGCGGTTATCAATGCAGATGCTGTGATTGAGGATATGGCAATTATTAATACAGGTGCAGTGGTTGAACATGACTGCAGGATTGGAAAATTTACGCATATTGCTGTAGGAGCCTGCATATGCGGCGGTGCAGTAATAGCCGAAGACGTATTTGCCGGGGCGGGTTCTGTTGTCATACAGGGTGTGAACGTGGGAAGAGGAAGCGTGATAGGGGCAGGAAGTGTAGTATTTTCAGATGTAGAAGAAAATGGAAGAGCCGTGTATAGGAAGGTACGATTTTGACAGGAAAAAAGACAGAAAGAATGAAAGTATGGTTCCTGCTTTTTATGGGAAATTTTTTGTCACATGGATATTTAATTTTACTGACAGGTACATTCTGGGATGACTGGCTTTATTATTATCATGATACTGACAGGGTGTGGGAGCATTTTATTCAGAGCGGGAGACCGTCTCTTGCATATATTCCGGCTGCTTTTTGGAATCTTCCAGGCTATGGTTACAGATGGGTTATTTTTGGATGCTGTTTTATAACCAGCATTTTCGTGTATCTGATATTAAGAAATATTCCGTTTTTTGAAAAAAATCTGAAAAATACGGGATGCCTTGCAGTCAGCCTTTTCTATACTGTGATGCCTGTGAATGATGCCCGAGTGTGTATGGTTGACATGCCATTTACAATTTCGCTTCTGATGTTTTTTGCGGGATGGTATGTTTTTATACGGTATCGGAGTCAGACAGCAAATGTTCGGAATTTTAGATTAAGAATCGCAGCAGAAGTTTTATTTTTTTGTTCTTTTATAACGAACTCTATGCTGGTATTTTATTTCCTTCCGCTCTTTTTCATTTTTTATGAGGAAATATGTGCAAAAAGAAATCTTAAGAAAGCAGCCGTAAAAATGCTGAAGCAGGCTGATTTTTTCATGCTGCCGTTTATATTTTATGCTGGAAAACAATTCTTTTTTCCGGCATATGGGATTTACGAAGGATATAATGCGGTTACTTTGTCTGGAATGGTTCATGCTGTAAAGCTTTTGACGAAAGCAGTGTGCCTCGCAGTTAAAAACGTATATATAGAATTTTTTTATCCGTTTATTTCTTTAGCGAAAATAGCTGCATTGATTTTGCTGACAATATGGATAACAGGATGTCTGGTTTTACGAAAGACAGGTAAGAAAACAGACTGCAGCTTTTTTCATCGGGGGGGGGTATTTTATAATATAGCTGCAATGGGAATAGGAATCCTTATGACGGCGTTTGGACTATTTCCATATATTGTTGTATCTCAGTCGGAATATATAAGCATTACTGGTGTATATGGACGTTACTCTCTGTTGCTTCCGATAGGAATGGCGCTGTTTTTTTTCAGCGGAATTAGAATTGTGTGCAAATATAATTGGACTCGGTTTGTGGTATGTGCGGTTTTTCTTGTTTTGGGAAGCATTGCCTGTAATTGTCATTATTTGAATTATCAGATAGATGCTTATTATCAGGAAGCGCTGATAAATAAGCTGTCTGACAATGAATATCTTAAGGAAAAAAAGAACCTGCTTTTGTTAAGCAGCAGTCTTCCGGTAACAGGTTCAACAAGGTTTTATACTTTAAATGGAGATGCATCTGTGGCATATGGCAGTCAGACAAGACTGATTATGAATGGATATGGAGATTTGCAAATGCTGGAGAAAGATTTGAATTATCTGGCACAGTCTGATTATCTGATGAATGATTACGACGCTTCTTATAAGAAATTAGATGGCATTATCGTTTTTGATTTTGATATCCAATATCATGAATGTTTAAAGTTACGATGGATGGAATATGCAGATAAAAGCGCTTTTCAAAAATATATTGATTCAAAAGCAGAGTTTTCTTATTATCCGGCTGACAGCAGGAAAGCGGCTCTGCTTATAGAAAGCGGTTACGAATAAAGGAGAATTGCAGATGGCAGAACAAGTATTAATCATTGCAGAAGCTGGCGTAAATCATAATGGTTCCCTAAAGCTGGCAAAGAAACTGGCCAGGACAGCAAAAGAATGCGGAGCGGATGTCGTGAAATTCCAGACAGCGAAGCTGGATGCGCTTGTATCAGAATCAGCACCAATGGCCGAATATCAGCAGAAGAATATGCGTATGGAAAAATCGCAAAAATCTATGCTGGAAAAGCTGCTGCTTCCGTTTGAAGATTTTATACAGCTTGCAGATTACTGCAGGGAAATTGGAATACAGTTTCTTTCTACACCATTTGATATAGAAAGCATTCGTTTTTTGAACAGACTGCAGGATATGTGGAAAATACCATCTGGTGAAATTACGAATTATCCTTATCTGGTAGAAATTGCTAAGACAGGAAAGAATGTGATTCTTTCTACAGGTATGAGCTCACTAAAGGAAATAGATGAGGCGCTTTATGTTCTGGAAACAAATGGGACAGGAACCATTACGCTGCTGCATTGTACAACCGGTTATCCTGCATGCATGCGGGATGTGAATCTCAGAGCAATGCTGACTATGAAGGAACACTGTAAGTGTCCGGCAGGATATTCTGACCATACAAAGGGAATAGAAGTCGCCGTTGCTGCGGCTGCTCTGGGAGCTGTTGTCATAGAAAAACATTTTACACTTGACCAGAATATGGAAGGACCGGATCATAAGGCAAGTCTGGAACCGGACGAGCTGACAGCCATGATTCAGGCTGTCAGAAATGTAGAAACTGCTATGGGAAATGGGATTAAGATGCCGGCTGAATCTGAAAAGCGAAATATGGCAGCAGTCCGAAAGAGTATTACTGCAGCGAGAAACATAAAAATGGGTGAACTGCTTACGGAAGAGAATCTGACCGCGAAGAGGCCGGGAGCTGGAATCAGTCCAATGAAATGGAAGGAAGTAACTGGCACAAAAGCTATTAGAGATTTTAAAAAGGATGAACTGATTGAACTATGAAAAAAGCTGCAATCATTACTTCTACAAGAGCGGAATACGGGCTGCTTGTACCGCTGATACAAAAAGTGGAAGCAGATTTAGAACTGGAACTGAGCCTGATTGTCACTGGCGGACATTTATCTGAAAAACAAGGGTATACAATTGATGAAATTCGAAAAGACGGATTTCCAATCGCGCATGAAATTCCGATTCTGGAAGAAGGCAATACCCCATATGAGATTTCTCTGACAATTGCAAATGCAGTCAGAGGGTTTGCGGACTGCTTTTGCAAAGACCGGCCGGATATAGCCGTTATTCTGGGAGACCGGACAGAAATGCTTGGGGCAGCATCTGCCGCTATGATTGAAAAGATACCGATTGCGCATATTCATGGAGGAGAAATTACAAAAGGCGCTGTTGATGACTGTGTAAGACATGCACTTACAAAAATGAGTTATCTTCATTTTACTTCGACAGAGATTTACAGAAAACGTGTGATACAGCTTGGAGAAGAGCCAAAGCGTGTATTCTGTGTCGGGGCTCTGGGTGCGGAAAATGTTATGAGGACTCCTCTTATAGATGAGAAAGATATTCGAAGGGATATCGGAATTTCACAGACAAGCCCGTATATTGTGGTAACGTTTCATCCGGCAACACTGGATGATGTATCTGCAGAGCAGCAGGCGGATGAACTTTGCAGAGCGATGGAGAAAAAGAGCAGATTTTTCTTTTTGATTACAAAAGCAAATGCAGATGCAGGAGGGGATGCGGTTAACCGGCTGTTTTATGAATTTACAAGAAAGCATGTAAATACAAAGCTTGTCAGTTCGTTAGGAAGGATAAGATATTTAAGTGCTGTGAAGTATGCAGTCTGTGTATTGGGAAATAGTTCCAGCGGAATTTTGGAGGCACCGGTAATTGGAACACCATCTGTAAATATTGGTGACCGTCAGACAGGCAGAATAATGGCAGACAGTGTTATTTGCTGTGAGCCGCAGACAGAGCAGATTGTCAGGGCATTAGATAAGGCAGAAAAGATGGAACACCGCAGACAGAACCTGTATGGAGACGGGAAAACTTCTGATAGGATAGTAAAGATTATCAGAGAATATTTAATCGGAGAAAAAATAAATTTAAAGAAAGAATTTTATGATATTTATAAAACTCTTTAAAGCAGGAGGTATTTAGCTATGAGAGTTTTGATTATAGGATTGGGCTCTATGGGCAGAAGGAGAGCCAGACTGCTGCAAAAATACAGTCATTCGTTACAGATTACCGGAATTGATGTTCAGACAGAGCGGCGTAAACAGGCAGAGAAGGAACTGGGAATCAATACGGCAGAAAGTATTGATGAAGCTTTAAGAAACATAAAGGCAGATATGGCGTTTGTTTCAACACCGCCGTTATCCCATGCATCTGTAATCAGAGAATGTCTGAAAAAGAATCTGCATGTGTTTACAGAAATTAACCTGAGTACCATAGGATATGATGATAATCTCAGGCTTGCAGAGAAGAAGGGAAAGGTTTTGTTTTTATCATCAACATTTCTTTACCGCAAAGAAATACAGTATATGAAAACGGCTGTTAGAACCTGCGGATGTCCGCTCGTCTATATGTATCATGCAGGGCAGTATCTGCCAGACTGGCATCCGTGGGAACGATATCAGAGTTTTTTTGCAGGAAAAAAGGAAACAAATGGCTGCAGGGAATTTATGGCAATTGAGTTTCCATGGATATTTGATGTTTTTGGAGAAGTAAAGTCTGTTTATTCGCAAAGAAGCAGATGCAGCACGCTGGATATCAGTTTTCCAGACACTTATCAGATTATGTTTGAACATGAGTCAGGTCATAAGGGAATGCTTGCTTTTGACATTGTTTCCCGCAAAGCTGTAAGAAATTTTGAAGTATCAGGAGAAAATCTGTATCTGGCATGGGATGGAACACCTGAGGGACTGTTTCAGTATGATTTAGATAAGAAAAAAGAAGTACAGCTTTTATTGTATGAATCTGTCAGCAAGCGCTCTGATTATAATGCATCCATTATAGAGGATGCTTATTATAGTGAGATTATCAGCTTTCTTGATGCAGTAAAGGGAAAAGGCAAAGCGCAGTATTCATTTGAAAAAGATAAAAGGATACTGGAGCTGATTGACAAAATTGAGGAGACCAGAGAATGAAAATTTGTTTTGCGGGACTTGGCTCTATTGCCCGGAGGCATATTATAAATTTAAAAGAAATATGGAAGGATGACGCAGAAATTACTGTATTGCGAAGTGGAAAAGGCGAAGAAGCTGACGAGGAAATAAAAAGAAAGATTAGCAGAATATGCACAAAACCAGAGGAACTGGAAAATAAATATGATGCGGTATTTATAACAAATCCTTCATCACTGCATTATGACACACTAAAAAAATTTCTGGGATACAGCAATGCGTTTTTTATTGAAAAACCGGTTTTTGTAACAGGGAGGGAAGAAATTTCACTATTTTCAGGTCTGGGAAAGATTTATTATGCAGCCTGTCCGCTAAGATATTCTAAAACGATTCAGTATCTAAAAACAAACATTGATTTTAAAAAGGTTTTTGCTATACGCTGTATCTGTTCCAGTTATCTGCCAGAATGGAGGACAGGAACTGATTATCGGAATCTATATAGTGCCAGCAGGCAGCTTGGCGGCGGAGTATCGCTTGATTTGATTCATGAGTGGGATTATCTTGTATATCTGACAGGATTTCCGCAGAATGTGAAAAGCATGATTTCCAAAAAGTCAAAGCTGGAAATTGATTCTGATGATATTGCTGTTTATATTGCAGAATATCCAGATAAAATAGTAGAAATTCATTTAGATTATTTTGGCAGGAAACCAATGCGGCAGATAGAACTGTTCATGGAAGATGATACCATAACTGCGGATTTGAATCAGCACTATATCCGGTGGATGAAAGCGGAAAAAGAAGTGCGTTTTACAGAGCAAAGAGATGATTATCAGCAGGCAGAACTAGTTCATTTTTTTAAGATAGCGGCTGGTCAGACACCAAATGACAATGGACTGGAAACTGCATGCAGAATGCTGCAGACAGCGAGGGGAGAATTATGAATATACTATTTACAATATGCGGCAGGGCAGGGTCAAAAGGCTTTCGGAATAAAAATTTGAAGGAGATGAATGACGTACCGCTTGTGTATTATACAATGGCAGTTATTGAGGAATACAGGCGGAAGCATCCCTGGGATTATGCAGATACTGTATTGAATACAGACAGTGAGCCGCTGATGAAAATTGTAAAAGAACAAAAAAGGATGAATGTGGAATTTGTTACACGCACAGAAGAGCTTGCGGGAGATGCCGTACCGAAAGCAGATGTAATTCAGGATACCTATCTGGTTATGAAGAATAATAGGGAATATGATGCTGTGATTGACCTGGATCTTACATCCCCGCTTCGTACCGTATCAGATATTGAAAATGCAACAGCTGAATATTTTAAAAATCCAGAATATGACCTGGTATATTCTGTGGTGAAAGCAAGACGCAGTCCGTATTTTAATATGGTTCAAAAATCATCAGATGGATATTATCATAAAGTGTGCAAAGGGAATATAACAGCACGCCAGCAGGTTCCTGAGTGTTATGAATTAAATGCAGGAATTTATGTATATAGTCCGAAGTTTTTGTCTGGCAGCATAGAAAAACCTATTTCTGAATATAAGGCAGGTATTTCACTGATGCGGGATTATCTTATACTGGATATTGATTCAGAAGAAGATTTTAAAATGATGGAATTACTGCACCGTTTTTATTGCTCAGAATCACCGGAATTAGATTCTATTTACCGTTTAGCAAAGGATATGAATCATTACGATTGATAAAGTATAGTATGAACTGGGAGTATCGGAATGGGATGGATAGATTGTAAAATTAAAAAATTATATCATAGTATTTCTTTGCAGGAAAAAGGTGCTTTTGTTTCTGCCGCTGTTTTTGGATTTATTGCACATGGATATATGCTGGTTAATAGAATTCCCAATCATGATAATCTGCATTATGCGTTTGATATCAATCATCCGGTTAATAGTTTTTATGACATGTCCAGATGGGCTCTTCCGTCAGTCTGTAATTTTTCAGGAGAATGGAGCATTCCTTGGCTGATTGGGCTGATATGTATTGTTATGACAGGTTTTAGCGCAGCAGTTGTTGTAAAGGTACTTGATATTAAGAGCATATTTTTTGCCGTACTAACAGGCGCTATGTTTGCAGTTTTTCCATCTGCGACGGGAATACTGACATACATGGCAATGGCTGACGGTTATTTTATCGCTGTCTTTCTTTCAGCAGCAGCTGCAAAATTAATACTTTCTGAAAAAACAGGAAATATTCCGGCAGCGGTTTTTTGTCTGACGGTATCACTTGGATTATATCAGGCATACCTTCCGATATGTTTATGCATTATCTGCCTGTATATGATGAAACAATATATGCGCGGGATAGCAGATGTCCGTTATTTGTTTCGTAAGATGATAAAAACACTGATGGTTTGTCTTAGCTCAATTTTGATTTATATGGAGATTGCAGAGCTGTGCATTGCTGGAAACAGCCGTTTTCATGGACAGTATGGCATTCCTTTGGAGAAAATACCTGAGCAGATATCTTTTTCGCTGCAAAATATCCTGGGATTTTTCTTTTTTAACCGTTATGGAGTATCTCCGCTATGGATGGCTGTGGTTTCTGGATGTTTACTGACTGCAGGCATTATCCTGTTTGTATGGTGTATGAGGCAGACACGGAGACGGTGGCAGGACATTGCGGTGATATTCTGCATCGGAGTTTCATTTTTGGCATCGACGGTTTTTATCTATTTTATGTCTTATGCTGCTGATGTTCACCTTTTGATGATTTATTCCTTCGTGATGTGGCCTGTAGTGATAATTATGCTGGCTGATTTTGCAATGGAAGGATTTGAAAAAAATCTGGTAACGGGAAGGATTCTTCCTGTAGTTTCCGCAATATGTATCATGGCAATGACATGGGGATATGTCATTTGTGCAAATCAGACTTATCTTAAAATGCAGCTGGCAGACAGTGAACTGTATGCATATTCTGTCAGACTTATTGAACGGATTGAAAACTGCGACGGGTATAAAAATGATATGCCGGTTGTTTTTATAGGAAAACCTTCCGTCCAAAAAGATAATGAATCTCTGAGTAAAATTTTGTGGGGGGGGGTGGAGGAGATAACAGGAGCATTATCTCCGGATGCCTGGTTTACAGCAGCAACATCTTATCACTCTTATCAGGAGTACCTGCAGCAGGAACTGGGATGGGATCACATCATTTATCGGGAATACGCCCATTATGGAGGACATTTTGAAAATCTGGAAGAAATACAAAAAGGAATGACAGTTTATCCACAGAATGGCTGTATGAAAATTGTGGATCATGTGATTTTTATCAGATTTGAGTAAATATGATAGAGGATTTATACAGCCAGTCTGATAATGGCTCAGGCTGGCTGTGCATAAGCAGATAGATTAGGAAAGGAAACGGCTTATTGTGACAGATTGTGATGTATTAATCATCGGGGCAGGACTGTACGGCCTGTATGCAGCGCTGGTCTGCGGCAGGCAGAAGAAGAATGTAATCGTGCTGGAAAAGGAAAGCGGGCCGTTTCAGCGCGCAACTTACATAAACCAGGCAAGAGTGCACATGGGATATCATTATCCGCGGTCTTATTCCACCGCCGTAAAATCAGCAGGATATTTTGAACGCTTTGTCAGGGATTTCAGCGACTGCATACTTACAGATTTTGACCAGATTTATGCAACGTCCTCGCACTTTAGCTATACAGACGCACGGCAGTTTAAGAAGTTCTGTGCATCAGCCGGAATTTTCTGCGAGGAGGTATCGCCGGATGCATATTTTCATCCGGGCCTGTGCGACGGAGCATTCCGGGTGCGTGAATATACATATGATGCAGGGCTTCTGAAAAAAAAGATGCTGGACAGCCTGTCGGAATATCAGAATGTGAAGCTGCATTTTCATGAGGGTGTTACCGGAATCACGCAGGAGGGGGATGCATACAGGGTGTCATGCATAACAGGGGCAGTGTATGAAAGCCCGTTTGTCCTGAATGCGGCTTATGCCTCTGTCAACCAGCTGCCGGCCATGCTGGGATATAAAACATTCAGGCTGAAGTATGAGCTGTGCGAAATCATACTGTGCAGGGCAGGAGGGCGGCTGGAAAATACCGGGCTGACCGTTATGGACGGTCCGTTTTTTTCGGTGATGCCGTTTGGGAAGACGGGATATCATTCGCTTACCTCCGTGACATTTACTCCCCATGCGGCAAGCAGCGGCACGCTGCCCTCCTTTGCATGTCAGAAGCGCTGTGACAGGGGCTTCTGCAGCCCTGATTACCTGGGGAACTGCAGCAGCTGCAGTGCCAGGCCGGGGACAGCCTGGGCATACATGCGCAGTCTTGCAGCGAAGTATCTGCGGGAGGAATATGAATTCCGGTATGTAAAGTCGCTGTTTTCCATGAAGCCGGTCTTAAGCGCATCCGAAACGGATGATTCCCGTCCGACCCTGATACGGACAGGCCATTCCCGTCCGGCTTTTGTAAGCGTGCTTTCCGGGAAAATAAATACAGTATATGATCTGGATGAGGTTTTGAAATGGTAACAGAAAAAGAAGTAAATTTTGTTTCAGCGGTTGTCTACGTAAAAAAAGGCGGGGACAGCGTGCGTGATTTTCTCGAATATCTCTTCGGAGTTTTTGACAGCCGTTTTGCCAGTTATGAATTTGTCTGCGTGAATGACGGGGCCGGGGAGGAGGAACTTGGCGGGATAAGGCAGTTCGGGCAGGAGCACGGCATCCGGCTTCTGACGGTTGTGAATATGCTGGCCGGCAGAAAGGGCGCAGGCCTGGAAAACAGCATGACAGCCGGCAGGGACGCTGCAATCGGGGACTATATTTTTGAGTTTGACAGTACCTTTGCAGATTACAGCCCGCAGGACATTATGACGGCATATGAAAAATGCCTGGCCGGGGCTGATATTGTATCGGCGGTTCCAAAACAGCAGAAGACAGGCATCTTTTCCAGAATGTTTTACAGGCTGCTGAACAGCTGCCTGCAGACGCCTGCAGAGCTTTCGGCTGACCGGTTCCGCGTTCTGTCGCGTCGCGCGGTTAACAGCATCGAGGCTTACAGCAGGACGGTTCCCTACCGGAAAGCCGTCTATGCATCCAGCGGGATGAAATGCGCGGCGGTACGCTACGACAGCGGGAGGACAGGAAAAAAGCTGTCTTCAGATGTTCCGGGGCTGGAGGCGGCAGGCGATGCAGTGATTCTGTTTACAGACCTGGCATACCGGGTGTCCCTGGGATTTTCAGTCATGATGGCGCTTCTTCTGGCCGGATACGGGATTTATGCGGTATCGGTGCATCTTTCAAGGCCGGATGCCGTGGCAGGAGGATGGGCATCCCTGGCTGTCCTGATATGTGCGGGGTTTCTTGCTGTATTCATTCTGCTGGCTGTCATGTTCCGGTATCTGGAAATGCTGCTGAGACTCAGCTTTAAAAAGCGCCAGTATGCTGTTACATCTGTAGAAAAGCTGTAAAGGGGGAGAAAACGGATGACGCTTGGGATTATATTTCCTGTGTACAATGAGGAGAAAAGGCTTGAAAGCGGTGTCCGGCGGACGGCGGAGTATGCCGGGAAAGAACTCTGCATGGAAACGCATATTTATATTGTGGACAATGCCTCGTCGGACCGTACGGGAGAAATAGGAAGAATGCTTGAAAGCGAGTACGGGAACGTGACTTACTGCCGGATAGAGGAAAAAGGCGTGGGAGCCGCATTCCGCAAGGGTGTGGAGCTGTCCGGGGATGACGTGGCAGGGTACATGGACATCGACCTTTCCACAGACATTTCCGGCCTGAAGGCTGTGGAACGGATATTTGCCGGACGAGGGGAGTATGATATGGTCAATGCCTCCCGCTTTCAGAAAAAATCCAGGGCAGACGGGCGCAGATGGTACCGGAATATCACTTCGGCAGGGCTTGTCTTTCTGCTGAAAACGGTGCTGGGAATGAGGGCATCCGACGCAATCTGCGGATTCAAGTTTTTTAAAAGGGATACTGCTGCCGCCCTGATTGCAGAATCATCAGGGGAAAACGGATGGTTTTTTATCATAGAGCTTCTGCTGCGGGCAGAAAGGAAGGGATGCAGGATTTATGAGCTTCCGGTCAGATGGAGGGATGATGCCGGCGGCTCGAAGGTAAACGTGCTCAGGGTGACAGGAGCTTATCTTTCCGGGATCCGGAGGCTGTACAGGGAGTTTGGGAGATTATGACATGTTAAAAATTGGAATCATGGGGACAGGCCATATGGCTCAGAAAATGGCTGTGACAGTACAGAAAATGAGACTTTCGGGATACAGGGAGGCTATTCTTTCCGCGGTTTCGTCCAGGGAAAAGGAAAAGGCGGAAAAATTTGCGGCCCGGTTTGAAATCCCGAATGCCTATGGGTCATATGAGAGGATGCTGTCAGGCAGTGAAACGGAGCTTGCATATGTGGCGACCCCGCTGGCATGCCATGACTTTCATGTGAGGATGTGCCTGGAGAACGGGAAGCATGTCCTGTGCGAAAAGCCTATGGCCGTCAGCCAGGCGCAGGCAGAGAGGATGTTTGCGCTGGCAGAGGAGCGCCGTCTGTTTGCCGCAGAGGCAATGTGGACAAGATACATGCCGATGCGCAGGATCATCCGCGATGCCGTCTGGTCTGGAAAAGCGGGGGAGCCGGTGTCGCTCAGTGCCTCTTTATGTTATTCCGTCAGTCATAAAAAGCGGCTTGTGGATATGAGCCTTGCGGGAGGCGCCCTGATGGAAGTAGGCGTTTACCCGCTTCATTTCTCCGACATGGTCTTCGGTCAGCCAAAGGTCCGGGCCGTGGTGCCGCAGCAGGAAGGAGGCGGGCCGGACCTTTTGGAGGCATTTATCCTGCAGCATGAGGGCGGGCAGCTGTCCGTCCTGTCATCGGGCATTGCGTGCACGCAGGGCCGGACCGGGACTGTGGGGTGCAGAGACGGATACTATCTGGCAGACAATATTAATAATCCGATGAAGCTGGAAGTGTATGACAGCAGCCACAGATGCAGGGAGGTGTTAAAGGCGCCGCCGCAGATTACCGGGCTGGAATATGAGGTAATGGAAGCAGCAGATGCTATAAATAGGCAGAAAACAGAGCCTGCTTCCATGTCCCATGCAGATACACTGAGGATGCTTGGCGTGCTGGACATCATCCGGCAGAAAATGAATTTAAAATATCCGTGTGAAGAACAGGGGGAACAGTAATATTGATGTATAAATGTATAGTTTTTTTTGTAATTGTTTCCTTTTGCATCAGTATTTTTATGGAAAACGGAATAAAAAAAGGACTGATGAAAAGAAATGGAATCATATGTATGGCAGCACTTTTGGCAGCGCTTTTTGTCTGGAAACTGTGCGGCAGACACTGGACAATATATGAATTTGTGCTGGCTGGCTCACAAATCAGCATAGCTGCAGTATCCGGTATGATTTTGTTTAAAAAGAAAGAAAGCATAATGATGACAGTTTTAAAGGCATTCTGTTCCAGTGCTTTTATAACTGCTGTTTATTCTATTCTGACATGCGGACGGACACGGATTTGTTCGGATACGGCAACGGCATCTATATTAGCGGACAGCCAGGTAAAGCATCAGTGCCTGTTTCCTGAAACATGGAATTATGCAAACGGGGATATCTGGGTATTAAAGCAGAATATACCAGTGCTGTTTATAAGAAATTTTATCGAAGACCAGAGTCTGGTCAGGACTCTGGCGTCTGTAATCATTGTCTGCGTAACAGTGGCCGGTATCATTTATCATTCTAAAACGATTTTTAAGGATCAGTCTTATCTGTTGTCAGTACCTCTGTTTCTGGTGTTTTTATACGGATCAGAAGCTATGATTTTGTATCAGGCAATGTATACAGACCAGATGCTCTGGATTGCTTTCGGATGCAGTCTGTTATATATCATTTATAAAAAGTACGAAGCAGGAAAATGGAACAGATTTGTTTTCCTATATGGAATGCTTTTGATTCTGCTTTTAACTGGCGGAATACGGATGATGGCAGAACAGACAGTTCCGGCAGCAATGACGTGTTTGTTCATGATGTATGACGAAATCAGAATGCGGGGGGGGGTAAAAAGAAAAGAGAAAATAAAAAAATGCCTGTATATGTCAGGTGTTATTCTGATTCCGTCAGGTATCGGGTATGGGATATATAAGTGGCTTTGCATATGGCATAATGTGAATCATACGAATAGTGATGCGGTTGTTTTTTTGGATTCATTATCTTCTGCACTGAGCAGTTTTTGGAATACACTCTGTAATATATACAGCTGTTTTGGGTATACAGGAAATGCTGACCTGAAATCGATTGATGGAATCAGGAACATGATATCAATTGCAGCATGTACAATGATTTGTTTTATCATTCCCGTTTTGCAGGGAAAGAAAATCAGAAATGAACCGGATGCGGTGTATTTTTTTTACGTTTTTGGGTTGATGCATAATTCAATGATGCTTATTTTATCGGTCTTTTTTGGGAAATCTGCAGCAAGCAGATATATTCTGTCTTCTGTGTTTGTTATGATTCTCATATCAGCAAGATATATATTCGAATACTGGATCAAATCTAAGAGCCTGGACAGATATCTGGTTACAGGAGCTTTTCTGGCTGCAGCTGCGGTGGAATGTTTAGGGATTGGACTGAACAGTGTGGGATGGACAGAATTACTGTATGAAAGGAAAGAACTAAACCGTCAGCTGCTGGCACATGGACTGGAAAAAGGCTATGCGACTTTTTGGTATGCATATTCCAATGAAGTGTATTCCGATTTGCAAATCAGATACGGAGGGGTATCTTTGACAGAACAGGGCATTGAGCCGTATTTGTGGCTTGTAGATAGTGAAGTATTCATGCAGGAGGATACAGGCAGCTTTCTGCTTCTGACAGGATCAGAAAATGAATGGTATCAGGCTGAAGGAAAGTATCATTTTGAAAAGCCGGTGGAAAATTTCACAGTAAATGATTTGTATGTTTATGTATTTGATTATGACATTATACGTGATGCAGTTCATGGTACTTGAACTGCATTATAATATAGAAAGGACAAACTACTATCATGTTCAGTCTGAATAAATTTATTAATACACATGTAACAAAGCGAAAAGGAAGCATGTTTGAAACGGACATGCATGCAAATGCCGGGCGGCTATTTTCTGAGATTAATGGAAAATCAGTTCTTGTGATAGGAGGGGCAGGATCGATTGGAGCTTCATTTATCCGCACAATTCTTCCGTTTGGGCCATCTGAATTGTATGTTGCGGATACGAATGAAAATGCTCTGACTGAACTGACAAGAGATTTACGTTCCGGCGGGTTTACAGTCCCGTCAGTTTACTGTCCATATCCGATGGATTATAGTTCTGTGGTATTTGAGCGTTTTTTTACAAATCATCATGGATTTGATATTGTTGCAAATTTTTCAGCACACAAGCATGTTCGTTCTGAAAAGGATATTTATTCAATAGAAGCTCTTCTGCGTAATAATATAATAAACGCAAAAAGACTGCTGGATTTGCTGAGCAGTTATCCTCCAGGCAGTTATTTTTGCGTGTCAACAGACAAGGCAGCAAATCCAGTAAATCTGATGGGAGCCTCTAAGAGGATTATGGAGGATCTGATATTTTCTTATTCTAAGCTGTTTCCAGTTAAGACTGCCCGGTTTGCCAATGTGGCATTTAGCAATGGTTCGCTGCCGGCAGGGTTTATGGAGCGGATTTACAAATGCCAGCCGGTTTCGGCACCTATGGATGTAAAGCGTTATTTTGTGTCGCCGGAAGAATCAGGGCAGATTTGTCTGCTTGCTGCTATGCTTGGAAATAACCGTGAGATTTTTTTTCCCAAGCTTGAAGATACACAGATGATGACATTTGACAGGATAGCGGAAGAACTGCTGGCAGAATATGGATACAGTGTTCTTTACTGCAGGAGTGAAGAAGAAGCAATTGAAAAATCCGCAGCACTGAAAGAGGGCGGAAAGCAGTACCCTGTGTATTTTAGTATTTCTGATACAAGCGGCGAAAAAGCGTTTGAAGAATTCTATACAGATACGGAATCAATAGATATGCAGAGATTTTCTTCCCTTGGTGTGATTACAGATAAAGACATACCGGATCAGAAACTGGTGTCTGGTCTGATTCGTTCTTTGGAGGAGGTGTTTCAAAGCGGAAATGCGAATAAAGAAGATATTGTGCATTTGATAGCTTCTTATCTTCCTGATTTTAAACATACTGAAACGGGAAAGTCACTGGATGAAAAGATGTAAAATAAAGGAGCAGCTTATGATACCTTTAGCGGTGCCCAATCTTACAGGGCGTGAGAAAGAATATTTAGACAACTGCATAGAAACGGCATATGTTTCTTCGGCTGGCGCCTATGTCAGCCAGCTTGAGCAGATGACAGCAGAATCGGCAGGTACGAAGTTTGCAGTGGCAGTATCAGCCGGAACGACGGGACTGCATGCCATACTGACAGCGGCAGGAGTCAGAACTGGTGAGTTAGTTATCATTCCGTCATTTACATTTATTGCAACTGCAAATGCAGCTGCACACTGCGGTGCAGTTCCCTGGTGTATGGATATTTCACAGAAGGACTGGTGTCTGGAGCCGGAACTGGTATGGTCATCTTTGAAGCGGGAATGTGAAATCAGGGATGGAAAAGTGATTCACAGGAAGAGCGGAAAACGTGTTGCAGCAGTCATGCCAGTGTATACGCTTGGAAATATTCCTGATATGGAGATGTTTCGAAAGATAGCGGATGATTATCATCTTCCGCTGATAGCAGATGCGGCTTGTGCAGCCGGAGCATCTTTCCATTCGAAGCCTTTTGGAGCTTTTGCGGATGCATCAGTCATTTCATTTAATGGTAATAAGACAGTTACCTGTGGCGGAGGAGGCATGATTGTCGGGAATCATAAAGATTTGATGGATACGGTCCGCCACCTGACAACAACAGCAAGAATTGGTACGGAATATGATTTTGATGCAGCTGGCTTTAATTACCGTATGACAAATATTCAGGCTGCTGTCGGATGTGCCCAGATGGAACGGCTGGAGGAATTTGTTATCGCAAAAAAACGAATCAGGGCTTACTATAAGGAACAGTTAAGCGGCCTGGATGGAATTTCATTTTTTCCGGAAACAGATGGCAGTTCCTGCTGGTATTCGGGAATTGTACTGCCTGCGGGCAGAAGGATTGAAGATATACGCAATGCGCTAAATCAGCTGAAAGAAAAGGGAATTGAATCCAGAACTTTCTGGAAACCTGTGCATTTGCAGGAACCGTATAAAAATACACCCTGCTCTGACGTGAAAGTTTCCCAGGGGCTGTGGGAGAGAATTCTGACACTGCCATGCAGTACGGGTATTACAGATGATGAATTGAAATATGTGGCTGAAAGCGTGAAAGAAATCTGGCATTCCTGTATCCAGTAAATAGGAAAAAGGAGCAAAAGTAATGAATAATAAGAGTATTAGAAAAAAATGTACAGTAAAAATAAAATAGGAACAGCGATATATTTAAGAAACGGAAACAGGAAACAGGGCAGATTCAGGGCCCTGTTTTTTTTCGGGAAGCATCTGACAGGAATGAACAGGAGAAGATTCTGAGTATGGATGGGAAGAAACAAAGGTATAAGAAGCTTTGTACACAAAACGGTATTGCTCAGATATGACGAAGTCAGATTTTTAAGGCATGAGGCACAATATGATGGATATAAGGGATACAGGTGAATTGAATATAACAAAAACATATCAGAGAATTAGACCTAAAAGGGCATTGATGATTGCATCAGTAGCATCTATGCTCGATCTGTTCAATTCTGAAAACATTGATATTCTTTTGAAACTCGGTTATGAGGTTGATGCAGCTGCTAATTTTGAATTGGGATCGATTACCAGTCAGGAGCGGGTTGAAGAATATAAACAAGAGCTGAAAAGCAAGGGTGTCTGCGTACATAATATTCCGATTCCGAGGGATATTTTTAAAATCAGGCAAATGCTGCATTCTTATAAAAAGATAAAAAAGCTGGCAGATAAAAATGAATACGATATCGTTCACTGCCACAGTCCGATTGGCGGAGTGCTTTGCAGATTAGCCTGTCGGGATGCAAGAAGGCGTGGAACAAAAGTGATATATACAGCGCATGGTTTTCATTTCTTTAAAGGGGCAGGCAGAATAGCATGGGCATTGTATTATCCGGCAGAACGTTTCTGCGCGAACTTTACGGATATACTGATTACGATAAACCGCGAGGATTATAAGGCATCTAAAAAGTTTCATGCCGGCAGAACGGTGTATTTGCCGGGGATTGGTATTCATGTGGATGAGATAAAGAATCTGTCTGTTGATCGAAATCAGAAAAGAGAAGAACTGGGATTAGCGCCTTCTGACTTTGTATTTATGAGCACAGGCCAGATTAGCGTTCGAAAGAATCATGAAGTTGTAATCAGGGCTCTGAGCCGGATTAAAAATCCGAATGTAAAATATCTTATTGTGGGATTTGGCGAGCTTGAAGAAACATTAAAACATTTAGCATGGAATCTTGGATTGAAAGATCGTGTTATCTTTGCTGGATACCGTAAAGATGTAAAAGAACTTCTCCATGCGGCGGATGCATTTGTATTCCCATCTTTGCAAGAAGGACTGCCAGTGGCACTTATGGAGGCTGCTGCTGCCGGAATTCCGATAGTTGCAAGCCGAATTCGCGGGAATGTAGATCTGATAAAAGACGGTGCCGGGGGATATCTGGCTGACTGTCATGATGCTGCGGGTTTTGCAGAAGCAATGAAAAGGGTTATGGTTACAGATATAGATTCTATGGTTCAATATAATAGTGTAGAAATTAAAAAATATGACAGCCATTATGTGAATAATATTATGAAAAAAATTTATGAAAGTGTCAGATGACTTCAAAATTATAATGATAATTCGTTTTTACATTTCCAGATAATTTCATCCCCTTATAAATACTGGATTTATCTCTGCTTTTCGTTTTACATAACAGCGTATAAATGGTATAATAAAACAATAGATTATACACAGGCTGCATTGTGACCTGTTTAAAATTTGTCGGGATTTTAGCTGATTGAAGTACACAGGCGTTTTATATTGTTTGTGAGAGAAAATAGGAGGAATATATATGACTGCATTAATGCAAAATATTATTGCGGAATTGGAGAGAGTGCCAGAGGATAAATTACATGTAATTATGCAATTTATTGATACTTTAACAGATGAAGCGGGAGGGGAAAGGAAGAATTATAATCTTGAGCAGTTTGTTATGCCGCCTACAGAAAGAGGACAGGATGCGGATGCCTATGTAAGGGGGCTGAGAAATAATGACAGATTTTAAAAGAGTATATGTTGACACTTCGCCATTTATATATTATTTGGAAAACAGTATGTATATGGATAAAATGAAGCATTTTTTTGAAATATGTCTTGATAAAGATATACAGATTGTTACTTCAGTGATTACAGTTGAAGAATATCTGGTGTTCCCATATGTGAGTGGAAAAATGGAATTCATCGAAAATTTCAAACGGTTTATTAAGTATATGAATATCGATGTTATCAATATAGATAGCGGGATAGCGGAACAGGCGGCAAAAATTCGGAGCAGATATAAGTATTTCAAAGCTATGGACGCTTTGCAGATTGCGGCGGCTATAGCCAGCAGGTGTGATATGTTTTTTACAAATGACAAACAATTAAGACAGGAAAAGGAATTACCATGTATGACCATTGAGGATTTATAAATATAAGATGAATATAGCGGTGCTATTAAGAAGAATGGCTGGACATTGTGTTTTCCTGAAAAGGCCAAAATACCCTGGCATGGAAAATTCCATTTCAGGGTATTTTCATAGATATTACAATTTAAAATATAGAAATTACAATTTAAAATGCCTCGTCTCCTCCTGCAGGCTCTCACTCAAATCCGCAAGAACCGCCGTCTCCTGCCTGCAGTCTTCAACCGTATCCGACAGCGTCTGCATATTCGCACTGGTCGCCTGTGCCGAAGAGGCATTCTGCTCAGAAATCGACGCTAACTGTTCCACAACACTGTTAATCATATCCTTCTGCCCTGTCAGCCGTTTTGTCTGCTGGAAAATATTATTTGACACAGCGTTGACAGAATCTGCCTCCGCCTTCAAATCATGGAAGGCAATCTTTGTCTGATTCAGCATCTTTTTCTGATTTTCGGCATCCAGGCGGACCTCTTCCATTTTCTGGACACTGATGCCGGAATTTTCTAACAGCTCCTGTATGACGGTTTCGATTTCATGAGCGCTTCCCGAAGAGCTTTCTGCCAGCTGGCGGATTTCTTCGGCTACCACGGCAAATCCGCGTCCGGCCTCGCCTGCGCGGGCGGCTTCGATAGAGGCGTTTAAGGACAAGAGATTGGTCTGCTCGGCGATATTTTGTATCATCTGAATGGCATCCTGAATCTTTTCGGCTGATACATTTGTAGCAGCAGTCTGTTCGGATACGGTTACGATGTTTCCGGTTGTTTTTTCGTTCATGGCAATCAGGCCGCCTAATGTGTCGTTTGCCTGGTCTGAGAGTTCGTTCATTTTTGTTACGGCACGTTTGAGGTTTGCGCTGTTTTCGGAGTTTTGCTCAATGGCATCGGCCATATTGGCAATCTGTTCCCGGGCGGAGGCTGTTTCCTGTGCCTGCAAGCTGCTTCCGGCGGCGATGCCTTCTGCAGAAGTGTTGACTGTTCCGACATTGCATGCAATATCTGTAAACTTTTTGGAAAATTCATTATTGCTTGCATTCAGCTGTGCAGTCTGCTCGCTGATGGCGGATACAATTTTCTTCAAATCTCTGTGAAGAGTAGATACAGCATCGGCAATGACATCTGCCTCGTCTTTATGGCCTGCTTTTTCAGCCGGTATTTCTCCGCTTAAGTCTCCGCCTGCCAGTATTTCAATACGGCGGGAAGCCATTCGGATACGTCTGGTGATGGAGTTTGACAATAGTATGGAAATGGCTGAGCAGATAATATAGGCAGCGGCCCCGACAGCAAGCAGAATCAGGATAATGGTTCTTTTAAATTCCTGTATATGGGCTCTTGGCTTTCCGGCAAACAGCATGCCGCCTTCTGATGGCATGTAATAACCGTAATATGCATTGCCGTTTATGGTAATGTCAGAAGTAAAATAGGGCTCTTTCCGGTTTAATACCATATCTGTTACTGATTTGTCGGCTTTTGTACCAACGGCTCCTTCGATAGAACTTGCGGTTCTTGTATCTCCTTCAAATACAGTAATGTCAATTTCTTCTCCCTGGTCCCTTAAATAAGAAACATTGCCGGTATAGCCGTTTACGGCCACACGCAGGGTTTCTTCAATCCGAAGGTCTACTTCATTGAAAGCCGTCCATAAGCTGGACAGTATGAGAATGACGCCCAGAGCCAGAAGAGAGAGCATTTCCAGAGAAATCAGCTTGAATTTAATATTCATCTCTTTATCCTTTCTTTATTTTTTTATGTAGTCTGCACAACAGGAATCTAATAACTACCTTTTATTTTATTTTAAATGCACGAAAGGGTCAAGTTATATTTTTATATGGTGAATATTTTACAGATGGATGTGCAAAATATTTGCATTTATCGCTTGACAAATAATATTATATAATATATAGTATTAAACAACAACCAATATCAAACACAAAACAATATAATTATACAAGGAGTGATGGCATGGTATTTAATACAGGTGCAGCGCTTTTAGACGCAATCGTGCTTGCGGTTGTATCCAAGGATGAGGAAGGCACTTACGGATACAAAATCACCCAGGATGTGCGCAGGACGATAGAAGTATCAGAATCAACGCTTTATCCGGTGCTGCGCCGCCTGCAGAAGGACGACTGCTTAAAAGTGTACGATAGGGAGTGCGGCGGCAGAAACCGCAGATATTATAAACTGACACCGGCAGGTGAGGCGCAGCTTCGTCTGTACAGTGACGAGTGGAAGATTTATTCGCGAAAAATCAGCGCATTGTTTTCGGGAGAGGAGTTTGTATGAACAAAGATAATTTTTTAATGCGGCTGGAACAGTTACTATATGAGATTCCCAGGGAAGAGCGGGAGGAGGCGATGGACTATTACCGGAGTTATTTTGAGGATGCGGGTCCGGAGAATGAGGCCGCTGTCATAGAAGAACTGGAATCTCCGCAGAGCATTGCGGACAGTATTAAAGAAGCTTTAAACAGCACGGGAAATATGACAGGCGCACTGAAAAACCCGCCGCAGCTGCGGGAGGGCCAGACACAGTCAAAATCCGGGAACAGCGGACAAAACGGGCAGCCGGAAAATGGCGGCTGGCAGACACGGTTTACCGGGGCAGATTTTCAAAAGACATCACAGGATGAATCAGGCAGCAGTTATCAGAATACATCCGGCCAGGCATCTTACAGCCGGTATGACCAGTATAATGCAGGCCGCGGCAGACACGCTTTTTCGGGCATGGATAAAAAGACAAAGCTGATACTGATTATTATAGCGGCAGTGTTTCTTCTGCCGGTCTGGGGCAGTCTTGCGTCTGCAGCGCTTGGTATTATCGGAGCTATGATAGGAATTGTGGCAGCGCTTGGCATTTTTTCTGTGGGAGGAGTAATCGGCGGTTTTGTGTGTACAGTGGCAGCGATTGTCAGCCTGTGTACAATGGCGATAACCAGAGGGCTTCTGCTGTTAGGAACGGGCATGCTTTTAATTGCTGCAGGCGGGCTTAGCATTGTTTTGCTTCTATTAATATGCACAAGGCTGCTGCCATGGGCGGTCCGCCAGATTGTACGGCTGTTTCACTGGGTGATTCAGTGGGGAAGGAGTGCGGCATGAACAGACTGATAAAACTGATTCTTTATATTACGGCAGGATGTATCGGCATTGGATGCGCAGCCCTGATTCTGGGGTTTGCGCTCGGCGGGACGAAGGATGTCTGGCAGCTTAAGGATGAACTGATGTCGGGCCGGTTCAAATATGCGGCAGAAAGTCTGGCAGACCGTGTAAGAAACCGCGCGGGCGACGGCAGTGAGGTGACAGAGGGCAGCGGATTTGAGTATGCATATGCGGAAGAATACGACGAAGATGATATTTGCGGCGATACTTATGATGTTTACGGTGATACTTATACAGAGGAAACAGTGACAGACTACGGGCAGGAACAGATTTTATGCATTGAGTCTTCGGCCATCGAGGATATCCGGGCGGAGCTTCGCCACGCGAATCTGTTTGTTGAAGAATCAGAAGACAGCCGCATTCAGGTCATGGTGGCCGGAGCGGTAAAAGATGTGCAGGCAAAGGTAAATGCGGGAAAGCTTGTAATCAGTGATGAAAGAAAGGGGAAAAAGGGACGCAGAGATATTTCGGTGTATCTGTATCTGCCAGAAGATACGTCCTTTCACAGTATTACAATTGAAAATGACGCCGGGGTTGTAGAATCAGAATGCGAGCTTCAGGCCGGAAGCTTCAGCATACAGTCAGGTGCCGCGCAGATGGTTTTAAGCGATATCACCGCGGAAGTGTTTTCTGTAAAAGCAGGAACAGGAGCGATTGACATTCAGGACGGTATCTTTGGTTCTGTACAGTTAGAATGCGGGGTCGGCCAGATTTCAGTCGATGCGGATATTAAAGGCAGTGCGCAGATTGACTGCGGCATGGGCGCAGTTGAAGTTAATCTTGATGACGACGCAGACAGTGTCAATTATCTGCTGAAGTGCGGCGCGGGAGAAATTGTAATTGACGGTGTTTCCTACAGAGGTTTTTCTAAGGAAAAGCGAATCGATAATAACGGGGCTTCTGAGTTATTTACGTTAAACTGCGGCATGGGACAGATTATTATCGAATAAAACAAATCACAGGCAGAATCTGTATGGCAGACAGAATCCGAATCGGGCGAAGCTGCTGCCATGCATAGATTATAGGAAATCACAGATAATATTCAGGTATCAGACAAAGGAGGAACAGATTATGGATATGAAACGATTGGTAAAATCAAATCAGAACAGAATTTTCTGCGGCGTGTGCGGAGGTATTGCAGAGTATTTTAACATTGATGCTACGGTGATACGGCTTATATGGGCACTGTTTTGCTTTGCGGGCGGAAGCGGGGTGCTTGCGTATGTGATTGCTGCGATTATTATACCGCAGGGAATTTGAAACGGGCATAAATATTAAGATTAAGAAAGGGTACTGGCAGAGGGGATTTTTGGGCCAGGGACTGATACGAAGCTGGACTGCAGGGATGCGGTTCAGTTTTTCGGGTTTGGGGGGGATTTTGGCCTCTCGGACGCCGGGCGGAGGGGAGATGCTCTGGTTTCCGGCTCCGATTCCGGAATGTTAAGAATCCCTAAGCATTCTGCATCTACACTGTGGCCCCGGACGGTCGCGGCACCCAGTCCGCCCTGGCCTGCAGCCAGCAGCTACGGGTGCCGCTTCGGCTTCGCCGCCTGGTTATCGGGCAGAATACTAAGGGATTCTAAACATTCCTCCAATGTCGCTGGAAACCAGAGCATCTCCCCTCCGCCCGGC
>CANDJC010000069.1 GCA_947384955.1 uncultured Eubacterium sp.
GCCATCATATTTTCGTCCATTTCCTTTACTTCCACCCCGTCAGAGCGGAGAAATCCGGTTGGGCCTTTGGCATAATCGATGGTTCGTGCGTCTTGACCGGCATGGAAGATTTCAATGGAGGCCATTGCGCCGCCGCGATGAATTTTCAGGACTTTTGTCCGGGTCTTTTCTCGGTTGTACTTTGAAAATGGGTAAGGTTCCTTTGCACTTGCGAAGCTGGAACGTCCAGGTTCTGCGATGGCATGTCCGGCAATGACCAGGGCTGCACCACCCAGCGCTTTTTCCTCAAAATCGTCTCCGGTAGGAGTTGCGATGATCCGGTTTTTCAGGATCATACCGTTAATAGTGATTGGCTGAAATAAATGTTCAAACACGTTTTACCTCCTTGAATGTTTTGATGTGAGTACTATACTGAAATTTTGCCAGTCATTCAATGTTTGAAAATAAATCTGAAAAAAATTTCCTGAAAATATTTCTAAAAACTCTTTCATCACGAAAACATTTTTCGGATTTGAAATTATTCATAATGATTCCTCCAATGTCATTTACTTAAGCTGATTGTATTTTAAGAAGCAGTGAAAGCTGCCCTTGAAATTGCCGCGGACGGCAGTGAATTTAACATTGCCAGCAATCCGCACAAAAGACATCAATACAAAGCGTCTCCTTGGCGCTGCTTCGCTTGCGGACGCTATCGACCAGTGGTAGCGGAAGGGGTATAAAATGTAGTTGACACCGTATATGACACCACTTATAATGATGGCAGGGAGGTATTCTGATGTCAAAATGGGATAAACTATTAGAAAAAATAGGTTTTTGTCAAAGGATATGCGTTTTAATGAACTGCGTAAAGTGCTGGAAAGTTACGGTTATGAAATGCACCAGCCGAAAGGAGGCAGCAGCCATTGTACCTTTCGGAAAGAGGGATGCAGGCCGGTTATAATTCCAAAGCATGAGCCGGTAAAGAAAGTATATGTGGAAATGGTAAGGAAGTAATAGAGAGCGAGGTGGATACGGATGACGCTGAATGAATATATGGAACTGTCTTACCGTATGGAGATTGTGCCTGATAAGGAAGAAGGCGGCTATGCCGTAACATTCCCGGAATTGCCGGGGTGCATAACCTGCGGGGAAACTCTTGAACTGGCAGTAAGCAATGCAGAGGACGCAAAAAAGGAGTGGTTTATGGCTGCACTGGAAGAAGGACAGGAGATTCTGGCACCGGATGTCCTGAATGATTATTCCGGGCAGTTTAAGCTGCGGATTCCCAAAAGCCTGCACCACCAGCTTTCCGAACAATCCAAACGGGAAGGGATCAGCATGAACCAGTATTGCTTATATCTTTTATCCAGAAATGATACAATACATTCGCAGGGTTAGGGAATCATAATAGAATAGCAGAGTGACTGATGAAAGCATCTAAGCCTTATTGGGTTTGGGTGCTTTTTTCATGGAAAGGAGATAAATCGAATTTCATTTGATTGGCAGGTTTGTGTCTGTACTGCGACGCATTGAAAAAAATCAGTGAAATCCTAAAAATATTCAAAAAAGCATTGACATGTTTAAACAAGTGTGCTATAAAATAAGTAGCATGTTTAAACAAATTTTGCAGTCAAAGGAAAGGAGAAAACTATGGGGAAATTCACACAGGATGCAGCAGAAGGGGGAACTATTATGGGAAAAAGGAAAAAATATACGCTATTATCACTAACAGCTGTGATGGCAGCCTGCGTATGTCTCGTCGGCTGCGGGGATAACGGCGTTACAGAAGGCCGTACCGAAGACGGGGAACAGGTTTCTTCCGAAAGTACAGACAGTGATGGGGGTGCTTTCAAAAAAGGCGGGAAAATCACAGTGTTCCAGTCGAAGACAGAGATTATGGAAGATTTAGCCGCTCTTGCGAGAGAATATACGAAAGAAACCGGGGTGGAGGTTGAATTACAGGAGACTACGGGAGACAGTTATTTTTCAGACTTAAAGACAGGTCTGGCAAACGGGGACGGGCCGACGATTTTTTCCCTGCAGCCTGGGGCGGAATCCAGGGAAATGAGTGATTACCTGGAGGATTTGAAGGATTTATCCTTTGCAGATAAAATCCTGGAAGGCATGGCGGATACGATTGCAGGAAAGACCGTAGGCATCCCTTATACGGTAGAAGGATTTGGTCTGGTATATAACGCGAATCTGGTGGAAGTATCCGGGCTCACAAGTACAGACGCACTGGCTGATTATCTGGAAGACAGCAGTTCCAAAGGGGTTAACGGGCTGGGCTTATCGCAGGAGGATTACTTTTTGATTGCACATATTTTAAATACGCCGTTCGCGGTACAAAAGGATCCGGATACATATCTGCAAAAGGTATTTGGCGGCCAGGAGCGCCTTGTCAAAAATAAGGCGTTTAAAGAGTTTGGCAGGCTGATGGAGGAGATTCGTGAAAATTGCACCAATCCTGCAGAAATTACCTATGAAAGCAGCTGTGAGGAATTTGCGGCTGGCAGGACCGCAATGATTCACCAGGGGAACTGGTGCTATTCCATGCTGGCTGGTTATAACGCCGATTTTGACATGGGGATTACAGCCGTCCCGATCCGGGGCAACAGCAGGCTGTCCGTCAGCGTGCCGGCTGCATGGTATGTGAATATGGATGCGCCGGATGATGAGAAGGCCCTCGCAAAAGATTTTTTGGAGTGGATGTATACAAGCAAAACGGGGGAGACATACCTTATGGATAAATTTAAGTTTATCCCGGTAATAGAAGGCATGACAAGCGAAAACTTAGACCCTGTATCGCAGTCAGTCGCGGACGCGGCGGCATCTGGAAACACAATTCCATGGGTGATGTCTGACTGGCCGGCGGGGATTGTAACGACAGACCTTGCACCGCTTGCAAAGGAATTCTTTACGACAGACATGTCTGGAAAGAAGTTTCTCAATAAGTTAAATGATGCATTTGTATCAGCAGCACAGTATTAAGCAGGGCGGGAAAGGAAAACACAGCAGGAAGGCTGTCAGGACTTTTAGGGAAAGCCGTATGGAGGGGAACGCTAATGAAGAAACAGAAGAGCCAGAAGAAAAAAGCAGCCGGGGTGCATGCAAAAAACAGTCGGAGCAGACGGAAAATAAGCGTTAAAATGTTAGCAGTGATTATGCCGGTACTGCTGGCTGGGATGGCAGTCCTTACCCTGATTAGTTCTTTAAACAGCAAGGATATGATTGACAGCCAGCTGAAACAGCAGATGGATTCCCAGCTGAACAATAAGACGAATGAAATCAGCTGGGAAATTGAGGCCGCAGTGGCAGCAGCAAAGCATATGGCAGATATTATAGGGCTTACCTATAAAAATGAAAAGCTGGATGCTTATGAAGATTTTTTAGGCCGGATGATTTTTGAAGAAGAATTCATTTATGGCGGCGGAATCTGGTTTGCACCCAATGTCTACGATGCAAAACTGCGATATGTAGCCCCGTTTGTATACAAGGAAGATGATAAAGCGAAGCTGACGTATGCTTACAGCAATAAACAGTATGATTATGTGAACCAGACATTTTATCAGACGGTGGCAAAAGGGAATGCGGAAGTGTTTTTTACCACGCCTTATTTTGACAAGACGATGGGGCAGGCTATGATTACCTGTTCTGTGCCAATGTATGATAAGGGCGGGAAATTTGTCGGATGCATCAGCGTAGTGATTATGCTTGAAACCGTCCAGCAGATGGTGGGCGAGCTGGAAGTCATGGAAACCGGGAGGGGATTCCTTGTAACGGAGGAAGGGAAATACCTTTATTGCAGGGATGAAGAAAAAATCATGAAACAAAAGGTTCAGGAGGACGAAGAGCCTTCAATGGCAGAAGCCGGAAACCAGATGCTTTCAAAGGAAGACGGGATTACAGCGGTAACGATAGACGGTAAGGAAAATAAGCTTTATTATACAACCATTCCAAGGCTGGGCTGGAAGCTGGGGATTACAATACAAACGGCGGAGCTGGATAAGCCGGTGGCTGAGCTTTGTCTGAAGCTTGCCCTGGCTGCGCTTGCCCTACTGGTCTGCATAGGCCTTACGATTTTCTTCCAGATTACATCGGTATCCAGGCAGATTAAAAAAGTAAAGAATTTTTCCGGGGAACTGGCAGCTGGGAATTTTACCATTCCTAATATTGATGTAAAGCGTAAAGATGAGCTGGGCGAAATGGGTGCATCTTTAAATGAGATGTATGGCAGCAATAAGGAAATGGTAATCGCGATTACGGGGCACGCAGATATTTTGACGGCTTCGTCAGCGCAGCTCAAAGAAGCATCGGAAAAGCTGAAAGGGCGGTTTTCCGTGATACAGGAGCTCATCCATCAGGTAAATGCAGATATGGAATCAAGCGGCGCAGCGACGAAGGAGGTAAATGCCGCGGTAGAAAATGTGAATTCTTCTGTAAACGTGCTGGCCGAACAGACGAAACAAAGCCTTGGGCTTGCAAATGAAATCAAGCAGCGCGCGGCCAAAATCGAGGAAAACAGCAGGCATTCGTACGAAGCAGCTGCCAGCCTTGCGAAGCAGCACAGGGAAAGCCTTAAGGAATGTATTGAAAAAGCAAAAATCGTATCGTCAATCGGTGAGCTGGCCGAGTCGATATCTTCCATCGCGGGGCAGATTAACCTGTTATCCCTGAATGCCTCCATTGAGGCGGCGCGTGCCGGGGAATCAGGAAAAGGCTTTGCGGTTGTGGCAAGTGAGATTGGGAAGCTGGCCAGTGAAACCGCACTGACAGTAAAGGAAATACAGGATACGATTGGAAAAGTACAGGCCGCATTTGGTCAGCTGACCGGGCAGTCTGAGGTACTGCTTGATTTTGTAACAAAGACCGTGACCCCGGATTATGATATGTTTGTACATATGGCAGAACAGTATGGGTCGGACGCAGGCAGTATAGAGGCTTTTTCTAACCGGATTGCCGGAATGGCATCGGACATAGATACCATTATTCATGAAGTGAGCATAGCAATTATGGATGTAGCGGAATCTTCGCAGAATACACTGGAGAACAGCCAGAATATCCTATTGTCTGCGGACGAGGTTTCCGGCGTTGTCGGGGCCGTGGCGGGCAAGTCAGTGGAACAGGCGGATATCGCAATGGAATTAAAAGAATCCGTAGGGCGCTTCCGGGTATCATAGCCTTGGCGGTACATTGAAATATCAATAAAAATGGGACATACCGGGTGGTATCGCTGATAGAAAAACAGGAAACTGGAAAAAGGTTTCCTGTTTTTCTTTCGCCCCTTTTACATATCGGGAAAGGGGCATGACAATGAACTTGTGTCCCTGTCTTTGTATTTGCCTATGCCCAAAAGCATATTTTCCAGCATGACGCTGACAGCATCCTCAATGTGCTGACGGGAAACAACGGCGGTAATGCTCCCGGCCCCATAGCCGTGAGCATAAATATCGGGACTTGGCTCGTCTTGCGAATGGAATTTTGGACGGCCAGCCCTGTGATGGCAGGCAGCATAATATCCAGCACAACAAGGTCGATTTTGACAACTGCTGTTCAGTTGCTTGATTTTTTTGTCATATATGTTATCTTATAAATAGATTGCAGGAGGGTAAGGAGCAGAAAATGCATAAGGATACATATGGGTTAAAAGAGATTGTAGAAGTATCAAAAAAATATTTAACTGCAGAGCTGGGTGCAGAAGAATTCTGTCAGTATATTTTTGAAGAAATTTTTCGAAAAAAATTAGGATATATGAATACGGATTGGAACAGCGTATTCATCGACATTAAAACGTTTTTTCTCATTTTATTCCGGGGTTAAGGGATATTTAAAAAATGACGCTGACAGTGTCTGCGATCAGATAAGAAGAAAAGATTTTTATGATTATATTAGGAAAGAAACAAAACTTGAAAAAGAGAATACTTTGAAAATTGTATTTTTTTATTTTAAGGATTTTATGAAATGTATGTCTGATAAAGGGGTATTCGAGATTAGTGCAAAAGATCTGCTGGATGGGTATTCTAAAACTTTAAAAAAGGATGAGAGACGGGATGTGATTGACCCGGTTAAATTAAAAAAAGCAGTGCAGTATCTGAATACCGGGAAAAATAAAGAGCGGTTTTTAGGACGTAATTTAGGAAACTCAACAAATTTATATGGAAAGGATGAGATTATGATATTGACGGATTATCTGATAGAAGAAATGGTCAGAGAGCTGAAAAGAATACTTGGTGAAAACATCCAGCAGATTATATTGTTTGGTTCAACTGCGAGGATGGATGCTGAGCCAGATAGTGATATAGATATTGCGGTTATACTTAGACAGGAACTCAGCCATGATAAAAGAGCTGAATTTCTAGAATGGTCAGCAGAGTTTGATATGAAATATGAAAAGGTCTTTTCATTTATTGATATTGAAAAAGAGAAAATGGAGCAGTGGGGAGATATCCTGCCTTTTTATAAGAATATTCAAAAAGAGGGAATTGTTTTATGGAAAACGGCGTAAAGGTATTGTCGGAATACCGGTTCGAACGTGCAAAGGAAATGCTGGATGCTGCAAGACAAAACCTGAATATTTATCAGTACAGGACTTCTTTAAACAGATCCTATTATGCGGTATTTCATGCAATGAGAGCAGTGAATATTTTAAACGGATATGATTCATCAAAACATTCTGGGGTTATAGCTTATTTCAATAAAAACTTTTTAAAAGAAAATAAACTGGATAGGAATCTGTATAAAATAATTAAAGATAGTTCTTATCTGAGGGAAAAATCTGATTATGATGATTTTTTTGTTATTGGCAGGCAGGAAACGGAAAGACAGTTGGAAAATGCAGAAATCTTTGTCAAAGCGGTCGGGGATTATTTGAGAGGCTGTTCTTAAGACGGGTATGTTGAGTTCTGATAATTATTGGTTATGAGACTTTGGTATAAAAGGCGGATTGGGATTTAATATTGAGAACGGATGTTTGTGACAATATCAGCGGAATGCCTGTAAAAGCAAGGGATTCCGCTGATTTTTAGTTTTGATATTTTTTATATACTGAGACAGTAAAAAGCGTGTGGGATAAGCATATTAATTGTAAAGAAGGAAGCCAATTTGCAATAACTGGAGAGGCAGAGGACAGGCGAAACCTCGGGGAGCAAGGTGGGGCATGTAAGAAGAAATGAATTTACCAGCTTCGGGAAACGGGGGAGTCCGATGGCTGGCAGCCGGTTTCCTGCGGAATACGATGAGGAACAGGTCAGGCTGGAAATGCCCGCAGCGGAATGGCAAAGATTGTGGAAATGTTTTAAGACAAATTTATTGTAAGATTTTTCTGTTAATCTATAGTTAATAGGTGAGCCTGGAAAAGGAAGGAGGTGACGAGATTGGATGACAGAGAAATCGTCACATTGTTTTTTGAACGTTCAGAACGGGCAATAGCAGAACTGTCAGCGAAATATGGAGCTGTTTCTCATACGATTGCAAAAAACATCCACGAAAGTCTGGTTTACACAAAATGAAGAATTTTACATATCCCTGAGTTATCGTCCGCGCGAATCCATCCTGAAAATCGACCGGAAATTTTCAGGCTCCAGAAGGGCGATTATCCATCAGCGCAGGAGCCTGATACGCAGCCAGAATGGAGAACTGCGGCTGCGCATCATCCTGGACTGTTTCAGCGCAGAAGTATTTGTCAATGACGGGGAGCATTCATAGGTGTCTTTTCACGCCGGCAGAAACCCGTTCGCGCAGAACCGTTTATTTTTCTGCAGTTTATGATAGAATAAGCAAAGAACATGTGCAGATTCTGCAGAAAATAATCGGGACGTGCAAAAATGGGTTATTTCTATGAAGCTTATTTTGAGATAAAAAAAAGAGGAAAAGCATATAAGTCTGAAGCAGAATACATGCAGGACTTATATGCTTTTTTTGATATGTGCATTGCGGCGGCCGGCATGGTTCTGACAGAACAGGACATGGAAGACACAGGGACGCTGAAACGGCGGCATGTAAAAGAACTGCCCGGAACGCTGGCAGATGCTTACGATTCTGTGATGCGCCGTGCGAAAGAGGCTGATGCTGGGGTGCTTTCAGATATCCGAAAGGAGCTTGGCAGCGGCTGGCGGCATCTTACGGAGCGGCTGGCCTTTACGCCGCATGGAGGCAGAGATTTTAAAATGCGTGTGCTGGTCCGGAAGCTTGGGCTGTCCGGGGAGGAGCGGTTTATGCTTCTGGCCGGATATGCGGTCTGCTATGATGCCAAATACGGGCAGATTTTTGCGGACCTGCAGGGAACGGACAGCCAGCAGCCGACACTTGGACTGGTGCTTTTTTTGTATTCTCTTTTAGGGGAAATTTCACAGGAAACAGCCGGGCGGCTGCTGCAGAGGCAGAGCGTGCTGATGCAGTATTTTGCCAGCATAAACACAGCGGACACAAAGCCGGGTACTTACAGTTTTGTGATAAACCGGCGGACCTGCAGCTTTCTGGCGGGATATCAGGGCATGGACCGCAGTCTGCACTGGCTGGCGGATTATTCTGACGCGGCCTGTCCGCTGCAGGAAATTTATGTGCGCAGAGAGCAGATGCGGCAGTTAGAGCGGGTGATGGCATATTTTCTGAAAAATGCGGGCATTCGAAAGCAGCCGGATGCGGCAGAAGAAAGGACGGCAGATGTGCTGCACATTTACGGCCCTCCCGGAAACGGGAAAAAGCTGTTTATCAAAGCGGCGGCGCAAAAGGCTGGCTATGGCGTGATTTTTGCCGATACGGAAAGGCTGGAGGGCTTATCCATGGCAGAACTGGAAAAATATGCGGCGGCGCTGATTCAGGAGAGCGTGCTGCTGCATGCCTTATTATGCCTGATGGATAATACAGACCGGGGAGGAGCGCAGGACGATGCGGACGGGCTTTCGCGAAAGCCGCTGTCCCAGCTGTTTTTCGTGCGGTATCTGGCGTGCAGGCTGGATTTTTTTATCTGGATGTCCAAAGAAAAATGCCAGTATCTGTCCGGCGGGCCGCTGCATCTGTTTTGTATGGAGCAGCCTGTGCTGACGGCGGGGGAGCGGGAGATGCTGTGGCGTGAATTTGGGAAAGAGTATCCGCTGAGTCCGCAGACGGACTGTCTGATTTGGGCGAACCAGTATATTTTATCGGCGCGGGGAATCAAAGAGGTGCTAAAGACGGCAGATTTTATCAGAATCTCGCAGGGAGCGGATGAAATCTGTCCGCAGCATATCCGTATGGCTGTCCGGCAGCAGCAGCCGAACCAGCTGGGGCGGTTTGCAGAGCTTGTTCCGGCTGCTTACGGATGGGAGGACCTGGTAGTCAGTGCGCAGCAGAAGCGCGAGATGCATTTTATCTGCAGTCAGCTGAAATACCGCAGCGTGGTCGGCGAAGAATGGGGATTTTATGAAAAGACCGCTTACGGGCGCGGCGTCTGCGCGCTGTTTTACGGAGCGCCGGGAACCGGAAAAACGATGGCTGTACAAGTTATTGCAAATGAGCTTGGGCTGGATTTGTACCGCGTGGATTTATCCCAGCTGGTCAGCAAGTATATCGGGGAAACGGAAAAAAATATTTCGCAGCTGTTTCACAAAGCCAAAAATATCAATGCGCTGCTTTTTTTTGACGAAGCGGACGCGCTTTTTTCCAAACGGTCTGAGGTGAAGGATTCCCATGACCGCAATGCGAACGCACAGACCGCGCATTTGCTGCAAAAGCTGGAAGATTATGAGGGAATCGCGGTGCTTGCGACCAATTATATCAATAATATTGATGATGCATTTAAGCGCAGGATTAAATTTATGATTCATTTCCCGTTTCCGCAGGCAGACGTGCGTCTCAGGCTCTGGAAAACGATACTTCCGTGCCGGGTGCCGTGTGGGGAAGAGCTGGATTTTGAATATTATGCGCAGCATTTTGAACTGTCCGGCAGCAGTATCAAGGAAATTCTGACAAACGCGGCTTACATGGCGGCGTCGGAAAAGGAAAAGCTGGCAAACCGGCATATCATAGAAGCGGTGAAGCTGAATTTTGCAAAATACGGAAAAATACTGACCAATCAGGATTTCGGTTATCTGACAGGCGGATAGGTGAAACAGGCTGTTTCAGAATCAGGAGGAGACGAAAATGACGAACCTTAAAATAGAACAATTGATGAAAGAACTGGAAAAAAGGATGGGGGCTTATACAAAGGAAAATCTGCTGCAGTATGACGAAGCGTCACAGTTATGGTACCTGCGGACTTTCTTTTCTGTTTATCCTGACTACAGCGCAAATGTGCTGGTACAGTCATTTGTCATGGAACTGAAAAAAGGCATGCCGCAGATTGAAATCACCGTGGTTCTTACCAATGATGTGAAGGAAGGCACGGAAGCGGAGCTGGAAAAGGCAGCCGGAGAGCTTAATTATATATCGCCGGCCGGCGCGTTCGGGCTGCGCAGGGAGCTGAACCGGTTTTATCTGAGAAACTGCTGGCCGCTGGATGAAAAAAAGCAGACTGAGGAGCTTGCGGATACGGTGGAAATCTACTATGAAATGATGATGGAAGCCGTACAGGGAGGTTATTTTGGATTGTGTAAAATATGGAACGGCGAGATGGATTACGAGCAGACTGTGAAGGAGCATCTTTTAAACCGTGCGCCGGTCTGAACAGCGGAGACAGGAATCAGGATGCAGGGGCACAGATTTTTGTCCGGGCATCCGTGTATACGTGTATACGCGGGAGGGAATGATTTGAAATATTTTCATTTTCCGGCTCTGCCGGAGCACTATCTGGACAGGGAACGGATTCGGAGGCGGTTAGAACAAAATACAGGGGTCTGTTTTCTGTCCGCATGGCAGGGGTGCGGGAAGACCAGTGCGCTGGCGCGGTTTTTAAAAGGAAAAGAAAAGGAAGCCTTCTGGTATTCATTCCAAAAAGAAGACAATCTGGAAGCGGTTTTTCAAAAAAATCTGAAATATGCGGCAGAAAGATTTCGGAGCCTTTCGGATGCATCAGCGGCAGACATGCTGCGCGGCTTGCTGGAACAGCCGGAAATTTCTTATTATGTGTTTGACTGCCTGCAGGAGCTTTCCAATGAAAAAATGTTATGCGTGCTGCGGGAATTTCTGGAGGAAAACGCGGGACGGCATAAGATTTTTCTGGCAGGGTCAGATTATCCGCCGTCCTGTTTTTCGAGGTTTCTGGCGTCTGGCATATACGACATGATTTCCGGTGAGGAGCTCTGTTTTACGCCCCGGGAAGCCGGAGAGCTGATTCGGATTTATCTGAAGAAACCGGACGGCTGGACATTGCAGGAGGAGTGCGCCGCGCATCTGATGAAGCTGACAGGCGGCTGGCCGGCAGCAGCGGCATTCCTGCTGCGTTTTGTGCGCAGCCATGACATAAGCATGGAAAATTTTCTCAGGATGCGGGAGACGGATGCCCTGCTGGACACGATGCTTTATGATTACATAGATTATGAAATATACGGGCGCTTTTCTGCGAAAGAAAAAATGCTGCTTGCACAGATGGCGGAATTTCGAAATCCAGACCCGGACTTAATCTGCTGCTGCCTTGGAAAGGGAGCGCGCAGCGGGATTCTGCGAAAGCTGCGGAGACGAAATCTGCTGTGCCGCCCGGGCAGTACCAGAACGGAAAAAAGCCTGGCGGCATCGTCAGAGAGTGAAGCAGCAAAGTTCAGTGATACGGAAAGCAGCCCGGCGGCATCGTCAGAGTGGAAAGCATCAGAAAGCAGCAGAGCGGAAAAGCAGCTGGCAGCATTGGCAGAAAGTGAAACAGCAAAGTTCAGTGATACGGAAAGCAGTCCGGCGGCATCGTCAGAGTGGAAAGTGGCGAAAAGCAGCATGGCGGAAAAAAGTCCGACAGCATCGTCAGAGTGGAAAGCGTCAGAAAGCAGCAGAGCGGAAAAAAGTCCGGCGGCATCAGACAGGGAACCAGGCAGCTGCCGGGGGATTACGGCTTGTGTGCAGGAACAGTATGTGCCGCTGCTGCGCTTATTTTTACAGGAGCAGACGACACAGGCACAAAAGATAAAAATCCGTCAGCAGGCGGGAGTGTATTATTTGAAAGCGGGCGATTTTGCAGAGGCATTTTATTATAGCAAGGATAATCCGGATGCTGTGCGCGCCATGCTGCTGCAGTACGGCAGAAAAATGATGGAGCGGCAGCTTTACGGCCTGATGGAGCAGTGTCTTTGCATATTAAAGCAGGAAACGGCTGAATGGAGCACAAAAGAACTGGAGCTGGCAGCGGAGTTTTATTACCGGACAGGGAACAGACAGCGCATGGAAGCCTGTCTGAACGCAGCGGACAGCATGTTTGGAAAAGAAAACCGGTACGGCATGTACCGCAGCCTTTACCGGGGCCTGTTTCATTACAAAGAAAATCCGGAAAAATATAAAGAGCTTGTAAACAATGCCATGTTCTTTCTGGAAGAAAATAAAATACCGTTTCCGTATTTCATGGAAAGCGAGCGGCAGCTCTTACGCGAAATCCGCATGGAAAAAGAGGGAGACAAGAGGGCAGACGGCGGCAGAAAAATCAAGGTATCGGCATTCGGAACGTTTCGCGCAGTGGTTATTCCGGGCGGAAAAGAACTGCCCTGGCGTACAAAAAAAGGGTGCGAGCTGTTTGCATATTTATTGGAACGAAACGGGGAACCGGTGGAGCGCAAGACACTTCTGGCACAGCTTTGGAAAGAGGAACTGCCAAACCATGCAGTCGCGATGCTGCATAATATGATTTACAACATCCGAAAAGAACTGTCTTATTACAGTCTGGAACACATGATTCAGTATAAAAATAAAAAATACGTGATGAATACCGAAATCATACAGTCAGACCTGGAACAGGTCCGTACGGCAGCCGGATGCGTGGAGAAAAAAGATACGGCAGGGCTGATGCGCCTGAAAAACCTGTTTGATGTCCCGTGGGGGCTTTATCTTGAAGACCTGGACAATGTATGGATTCGGGAACGCCAGGAATATTATCAGAAGATTTTTGAAAAAGGCTGCCTGATGATAGGAGAAGCATGCGCCGGACAAAGAATGTATGAGCAGGCGGCGGTTTATTTTAAAAACGCGCTGGCGGTGAACTGCTATTCTGAAAAAATCATGGGCATGCTGTTAACATGCTATGGACAGACCGGGCAGCTGCGCAGTGCGAAAAAGCAGTATCAGGAATTTTGTGTTCTGCTGAAAAAGGACCTGGATATTGTGCCGGGAGACGAACTGCGGGACAGATACCGGGAATGCGTGCTGTGCGGGAGCAGGACGTAAGGGAGATGGAAAAACTAATGCACTATCTGGATATAATCAAAGCTTATGCGAATCAAAAATTCCAGCTCGCGTACACTCGTCTGGAACAGCCTTATCAGGCCCGCATTCAGGCCGAGTTAATAGAAAACAGCATCACCGGATGGAAAATCGGCAGAATTTTAAACCAGAGCCTTGCAGAGCCGGATGAGCTGCAGCCTTTCAGCCAGGCGGAAGAAGGAGTACAGCCAGCCAGTGCAGATGCGGATGTACTGCAGTCTTTCAGCCAGGCGGAGGAAGGCGCGCAGCCAGCCAGTGCAGAGTCAGATGCGCTGCAGTCCTTCAGCCAGGCGGAAGAAGGCGCGCAGCCAGTCAGTGCAGAGTCAGATGCGCTGCAGTCCTTCAGCCAGGCGGAAGAAGGCGCACAGCCGGATATGCCGAAGCCGCTGCGGCAGCACAGGGAAGGCGCGTTGTCAGGCGGCATGCATGCAGATTTTGCACAGTCGTTAAGCCGGCTGGAAGAAGAGGGAGAATTTCCGTATCTGGAGTATCTAATGGAGCGGTTTGCGCTGACTCCGTTTGAGTGTCACTGCGTACGCATGATGTATGTATTGGAAATGGACGCAGATTACGCGGACATGGCGGCTTTTTTACAGGACGGATGGGAATTTTTCACGCCGTATCTGGCGCGCCTTACATTTGCGGATGATTTGGATGACAGGCAGCTGTACGGAGCGTTTGGAGAAAGCAGCCTTCTGGGAAGGTTTTTTCTGGCGGAATATGAAGATGAGCAGGCGTTCTGTGTGCGCAGGCTGCGGCTGGATAAAAGGATTGTGGAGTTTGCATGCGGGGAGCTTTCTATTGCGCCGCTTTACGCACAGCTGGTGCGCTGTCAGGACGAAACAGAGCCGTTAGAGCCCTGGAGCGGGCCGGCGGATACAAGGGCGCAGCGCTGCCTGGAACAGGCACTGAGCAGGGAAAGCGGCGGGCAGATTTTTTACATCTACGGGCAGGAAGGAAGCGGCAGGCGGTTTTCGATTCGGCATGCCTGCAGAAAGACCGGGCGTCTATGCTGCCAGGTTTATCTGGACGGCTGCTGCGGACAGTGCGCACGGATGGATGAAAGGAAAGCCTGGCGCTGGCGGAACGGACTTTTGCGGGAACTGCTTTTTTTGGACAGTGTACCGGTGTTTGTCACGGAAAAAAAGGAAAAAGAAGAAATCCGGCTTGTGATTGAGCAGATGAAGCCGCTGCTGCGGGAAAGCGCCGCCGCATTTGAGGCTGTATTTTTATGCGCGGTGTCCAGGGTCAGTGTCCGGGGACTGGATATTGCAGGATATATTGAAAAACGGCCGCTGACGCTTTTGGAAGGCCGCAGATACTGGGAAACACAGGGCAGGCAGTACCGGATGGAGGCGGGAGCGGACCTGGGCAGCATGAGCAGCAGGTTTCAGCTGACGCCTGGCAGCATCAGCGCTGTTATGAAAAATGCGGACAAGAGCCGGATGCAGGAACAGGAAGCGTGTCTTTCGATGGAGCGGATTACGCGGGAATGCTATGAGCTGATGGAGCAGCAGATGGGAAAGAAGGCAGTCAAGGTGCCGGCTGTCTATACCATGGATGACCTGATTCTGCCCAAAAGACAGAAGCAGCAGCTGCTGGAAGCCTGCAGCCAGATTCAATACCGCCATAAGGTCTATGAGGAATGGGGCTTTCATAAAACAATGGCTTACGGCAGGGGAGCTGCGATTGTATTTACCGGGCCTCCTGGAACCGGAAAGACCATGGCGGCGCAGGTGATTGCCAGGGAGCTTGGCATGCAGCTTTACAAAGCGGATTTATCCTGCATTGTCAGCAAGTATGTCGGCGAGACGGAAAAAAATCTGGAAGAAATATTTGAACAGGCAGAAAAGAGCCGGGTAATCCTGATGTTTGACGAAGCCGATGTCCTGTTTGGGAAGCGCAGCGAAGGGAAGGAAAGCATGGATAAATACAGCAATATGGAAGCGGCGTTTCTGTTACAGAAAATGGAGTGCTACGAAGGAGCCGCCATACTGGCAACCAATCTGTTTCATCATTTTGACGAAGCGTTTAAGCGCCGGATGAAGGTCGTGGTAGAATTTCCGGTGCCGGGCGTGCAGGACAGAAAAAAAATCTGGAAATCGATGCTGCCGCAGCAGATGCCGCATGGGGAAATTGACTTTGACTACCTGGCCGGACAGTTTGAACTGACAGGCAGCAGTATCCGCAGCATTCTGCTGCACAGCGCGTTTCTGGCGGCGGCAAAGGGCCGGGTGATGGATATGGAAGAAATCATTCCGGCGGTAAAAAATGAGTATGCGAAAAACGGCAAGCATCTGTCCAAAAACGATGTGTCGCAGTATTATATGTATCTGGAGTGACGGGAATGAAAGCACGGGCAGTCAGAATGAAACTGAACCAAAAGCAGCAGTGGGAACAGTCGGAAGCGGTTTATCATTATCATATGAAAGAAAAAGAAAACCGAAAGACACAGCCGCATCTGACAGGATTTTCGGACAGAGAACGGGATGTTAGAAAGCCTGGCAGGATGCGGGAAATTTTTAAGGCGGAAAATTCTTATGGGACGGTGGCGGCCGGGGTCAGCCGGAAAAAAGAAGCCGCCGTTGTTTTTTCGCAAAAGCGGGAGCATAACGGCCCGGCAGCGGCAGAACCGCAGAAAAACCTGCATATGGAACGGGCGAAGCGTGAAATTCTCCCGGCAGGAAGCATGTACCTGAACCCGGATATGGAACAGACCGGCGCAGCCGCGTTTATCGGAAAGAAAAGTCTTCCGGTTAAAAAAACGGCAGCGCAGATACAGCGGTATTCGGAAGAAAACGACTGCCCTGTGATTTGCCGGAGAATGCCGTTTTTAGACTTAAAAAAAGAACGCGCACAGGCAGCAGTGCTCGAGCGGCTCAGGCGCAGAAGCCGGGAAAGCGGAGAGCGGGTGCAGGCACAGCTGCTTGATGAGCGGGCGGGTCAGCTGAGAAGCCGGATTGCAAAAAAAGAGCAGGCCCAGAGACAGATGATGAAAAAGCTGCGGGAAGCCTGGAAGAAGGCGCAGCGGATGTTTCCAGATGATTTTAGAAGAAAGGAGGAAGGGGTTTTTGAGCCTGTACAGCAGGAGGGCACGCAGGAAGACACGGCGATACAGCCGGAACCGGAAAATTCAGGAGGGGAAGAACACAGGAAAACGAAATCTGCACAAAAATAAAAGCGGTTATATAAATATGCTTATATATTTGTAGATAAGCGCTGTTTATAATTTGTTTCAGATTCAGAAAAGAAGGGAGGAACGGTTTCGTGTAAAAGACGGGACTGAAAAAATATGGCTGAATATTTATCACCTGGTGTATATGTAGAAGAATTTGATTCCGGTTCGAAGCCGATGGAAGGGGTCGGCACCAGCACGGCGGGTTTTGTCGGGCTTGCAGAGCGGGGGCCGGTCATCGGCGTGCCGCAGCTGGTAACCAATTTTGCGGATTTTAAGAGAACTTACGGGGGTTATTTATCTGAAAATGAATTCGGGCAGTACCGCTTTCTGGCCTATGCGGTGGAACAGTTTTTCTTAAACGGCGGGGCGCGCTGCTTTGTTACCCGTGTGGCGCCTTCGGATGCAAAATGCGCAAAGGGCAGTGTGCCAGAGGAAGCGCCCGTGCTGCAGTTTGTTTCCAAAAATCCGGGTGTCTGGGGAGACGATATCAGTATTTCGATTACCCCTTCGAGCAAAGCCAAAACACAGGTCTTTGAGATTACCGGTACAGAGGAGGAGCCGAAATACCGGGTAAAAAACGCGGCCGGATTTCTGGCAGGCGACATCATCGTCTATCAGGATGGAAAGAGCAGCGTCTATGCCAGGGTCATCAAGAGCCAGGATAACGTGCTGACGCTGTCGGAGCCGCTTCCAGAGACAGCGGTTGATAAAAACCTGCTTCCGGACCGCGTGATTGCGACATGTGAATTTAATCTGGAATTAAAATATGCGGACGCGGCGGAAACCTATGAAAATCTTTCGTTTAACATAGAATCGGCGAACTTTGTTTCCAAAAAGACGGCAAAATCAGACCTTATCGAAGCGGTGTATACCGGACGGGAGACAGTGCAGACGGTGGCTCCGTTTGACATTCTCGCAGCCGGAAGCGCTGAGGAAAAGCTGCAGGTATCTTTGACAGGCGGCAGCAACGGCTCTGTAACATCGATTACGGCGGCAGATTTTATCGGGACAGATAACGGGGCCGGAAACCGTACCGGAATTCAGGCATTCGTCGATAACGATGTGGTTTCGATTATGGCGGTGCCGGGTGTGACGGACCCGAATGTACAGCTGACGCTTGTTGCCCACTGTGAGAATCTGGCAAGCCGTTTCGCGGTGCTGGATATGCCGAGGGAGGCCAGGAAGGTACAGGATGTCAGTAACCACAGGGAGATTGTCGACAGCACTTATGCGGCGATGTATCATCCGTGGCTGCAGGTTTTTGACCCATTGGATAAGAAAAATATGATGATTCCGCCGTCCGGGTCTGTCATTGGCATTTACGCGCGCAGCGACAACAGCAGGGGCGTGCATAAGGCTCCGGCAAATGAAGTGGTCAGGGGCTGTGTCGGGCTGGACTGCCAGTTTAACAAGGGCGAGCAGGATATTTTAAATCCGAAGGGCGTAAATTTAATCCGCTCCTTCCCTGGACGCGGCATCCGTGTATGGGGCGCCAGGACGACATCCAGCGACGGCAGCTGGAAGTATATCAACGTGCGGAGGCTGTTTATTTATATCGAAGAATCGATAAAGGCCAATACAAACTGGGCCGTATTTGAGCCGAATGACGAGGTATTATGGGTCCGCGTGCAGAGGACTATCAGTGTCTTTTTGAACAATATGTGGAGAGACGGCTCGCTGGCCGGAAGCTCCCCGGAAGAAGCGTTTTTCGTCAATATCGGGCGCGATACCATGAGCCAGGACGACATTGACAACGGCCGCCTGATCTGCGTTATCGGCGTGGCACCGGTCAAACCGGCTGAATTTGTAATCTTTAGAATTACGCAGAAGACCAATACGGCAGAATAGGAAGGAGTGACAGAGAATGGCTTACCCACATGGCAGGTTTAGATATAAAGTGGAAATAGACGGACTGGATGCAGGAGGATTTTCGGAGGTAACCGGGTTTGACGCTTCCATAGATGTGATTGAATACCGGGAAGGCGATATGGTGACCACGCCCATGAAACTTCCGGGTCTGAAAAAATACGGCAATATTACGCTCAAGCAGGGACTGGCGGACTCGATGGTATTATATGACTGGATTATCGCGGGCGTAGACGGGGCCGTACAGCGCAAGACGATTACGATTACACTCTTAGACGAAGAAGAAGCCCCGGCGGCTTCCTGGCAGGTCATCAACGCATGGCCGATGCACTATACGGCGCCGGACTTTAACGCGACAGCTTCCGAGGTAGCAATCGAAACGCTGGAAATCGCACACGAAGGAATGACCAGGGTTTCCTGATAAATAGGAGGAAAATATGGCATTTTGGGACGAGATTTTACTGGGCAGAGGGGCGGACCTGATAGGGACGGCAGGAAATGCAGCCAGTCTGGCGGCCGATTTTATAGATGATACCTCAGAGGAAGGAAAAAAATCAGCAGGAAACGCGGCCATGACAGCCGGCGGGATTGGAATTATTTCAGGACTGATGAGCGGCGGCAAAAACCTCAAGGATTATTTCAGCTCCAAAAATGATACGACGCAAAAAGGCATAAATACAAAAAAAGGTGCCGGGTACGGCATAGCTTCGGATGTGTTTGGGATAATAGGCGGGATTGCGGATATGATTGGCGGCTCGGCAGTGAAGTCTGGAAATAAGGGACTGAAAACGGGAATGAGCTGGGTAAGCAATATTGCAGGGTTAATCAGTACGGGAACCGGCCTTGCAAAGGGCACGTACGATCTGAAAAATGCGAATCTTGATATCGATACGGCAAAAGCCAGCGGCGATGAGGGGGCATTAAAGACCGCTAATATTGCCAGGGGCGCTGCCATTAACAATCTGCTGGGCGGCTCCCTGAGCGGAGCGGGCGGACTGCTTGGCCTTCTAGGCAACAGCATGGATGCCGTTAAGGACGGTTCCGGAAGCGGCGTTTCGAAAGCAGGGAGCATAATCGGAAACGGACTGGGCGGACTTTCCAGGCTGATTGGCACATTTTTGTAATTCCCGCAAGCTGACAAGGAGGAAAAACATGGCATTTCAGGAAGAATTTACATTTACGCTGCCAAGGGGATTTGTGGACCTGCAGGGAAACGTACATAAAGAGGGCGTGATGCGTCTGGCAAACGCCGGAGATGAAATACTCCCGCTGCGTGACCCGCGCGTGCAGCAAAACCCCGCTTATCTGACAATTATTCTGTTAGCCCGGGTTATAACAAAGCTTGGGAGCCTTCCGGCAGTCGATACGAACATTATTGAAAAGCTGTATACGATGGACCTGGCATATCTGCAGGATTTGTATCAGAAGATTAATACGATGGAAATACCGGCCTATCAGGGTGTCTGCCCGCACTGCGGCAGAAGGCTGGATATTCCGGTAAATTTTATGGAAGCCGGACAATAAGTACGTATCCGGCAGACAAACTATATGAAGAGATGGCGTTTATCGGCTATTATATGCACTGGAGCGCGGGGGAAATAGCAGGCTTCAGCCACAGGGAGAGGCTGCGCTGGTGCAGGGAAATTTCATCCATTAACAGCCGGCTGAATCAGGAGCCGGAAAATGTATTTCAGATAAAATAGCGCACAGACGCAGTCCGGTCTAGGGCAGCTCGAACGAAGCTGCCCAGACAAGCAGGGCATTCTGCACATCCTTGTAGCGTTTCTTGCTGACAGGTATGATTTCCCGGTTTTTCAGCTCGATGGAATACCGGCAGATGGAGCTGATGGCGGCAAGGGACACAATATAGCTGCGGTGGCACTGGACGAACTGCTCCGGCGGCAGTATGCCGGAGAGTGTGCATAGTCTGGCGGCGGCTTTTAACACATTTCCGGCTGCCAGGTGAATGGAGAGTGTCTTATCGTTGATTTCCATATAGAGGACATCGTCGAGCTGGAAGCTGACCGTCTGCACGGGCGTATGGATGACAGCTGCTTTCTGCCTGTGTTTTTTATAGGCACGCAGCAGCGCTTCTTCCAGCTTTTCCGGGTCCGCGGGCTTTAGAAGATAGCCGACAGGCTCGGCTGTGTAGCCCTCGTAGACAAAGTCTGCGCTGCTTGTAATAAACAGAATTGGTATCGTACTGCCGTTTCTGCGCATATTTTTTGCAAGCTGCACGCCGTTTTCTTCCTCTAGCAGAATGCCTAATATCAACAGGCTGAGCTTTTCAGACCGGGGGGGGGTATGAGCAGTCCCGGGCAGATAAAAAAGCGGACAGTTCCCGGTTTGTCTGAAAGATATGGATGCGGCACGGGATGCCGCGGGAGGTTAAAATCTGTGCAACCTGTCTGGACAGAAGTTCTGAAAAAACAGGCTCGTCGTCATAAATACCAATCTGATACATGGCTTTTCTCCTTTTATGTAATAGGCCTGCCGGTCAGGCAGAGATTTGCGATGGCCTTAAATCAATACAAATATAGTATAAAGAAAACGGAATGCATTTTCAATATCAGCGGATTCCCATTCGCGCCCGAAGAGGGCATTCCGCGCGAAACGATTGTTTTTCTAGTTCTGAATTGTTACTATGAGCGAAAGGAGCGGTTATGGCAGAATTTCTTACCGGACTGGAATTTGATGTAAGATTTGACCTGGTCAGAGTGAGCTTTTCGAAGGTAACGAATGTCGGGTCTAAAATTGAATATGACACGTTTATTGAGGGCGGACAGAACGACACGCCGCTTTATTTAAAAAAACCGAAAAAACAGCCCGATACGATTATTTTTGAAAAAGGAATCCATACCGGGATTACAAGCAATATTTTCGGCATGCTCAAAGAAGGAATGCGGGTGAAAAATGTTATGATATTTGTCCGCAGCCAGGGGAAAACGGACCGGATTTTGTATTTTGATTCCGGCCTTGTGTTATCTAAGGAATTCGGGGATTTCGATGCAGTAAATAACGCCGTGTTAATTGAACGGATGGAAATCGCGCATTCCGGGCTGAAGGAAATGCCGTTTTTGTTTTAAGATATCTGGAGGCGGACAATGACAGTGAAAACGATACAGATGATAACAAAGCCGGCAGCATTTATGACGGCAGCGCGGCGGCAGAGGGCTGCGGCCTGCGGCAGCATCGGGCGGCAGAATGCGGTCTTTGTAAAAAAGATACTGGAACAGCATGCCATTTTGAATGATTTGTCTGGCAATGCCTGCCTTGTGTTTTTAGAGCATGCAGCCGCAGAGCAGGAGCGGGAACAGCAGATACTGCTGCTGTCGGTAAAGCTGCTGGCATTTCTGATGCAGAATGCGCAAAAGCAGGAATCCTTTTTCCATGCAGGCACGTTTTTTGCAAAGCAGCTGGCGGGACAGATTGCACAGAGCCTGCAGGAGCAGAAAGCATCCGGCCTGGTGTCTGCGGATACGCCTGGCAGATGCTGTCTGGAATATCAAAAGCTGTCGCAGGTATCCCGTCAGGCATCCGGCGCAGAAAACAGCGCAGCCGGGGAGCAGTATTTCCTTTTGGAAAAGCAGCTGGTGCAGTTTCAAAAAAAACAGGAACAAAAAATGCTGGATGAGCGCGGGCGTTTAAAAAAGGCTGTGTATGCGATTCCGGTTCTTATGACACATTCTTTTTTTGCAAGCCTGAACCGCTGTCTGCGGGAAAATAAAATGCCGGATTACCAGACGCTGTGGCGCAGCGCAAACCGGGAGCGGATTTTGCAGGATATTTTTTGTAAGCACATGCAGCGGTTTCTGGCGGAACCGGATATGTTAAAGCAGGAAATGCAGATGGCGGATATGCTGCGCCAGTTTGGGAAAGAAACGCTGCTAAAATATCTGGAGCGGGCAGATTTGCAGGTTTATGAAACAATACTGCCGGCCGTACAGGCTTTATCCGGTATCAAAAGAGATGTGCCGCAGGAAGCTGGCAGTATCCGAAGGGAACTGGCGGATGGCGCATCGGAACTAGCGGATGGCATATCAGAACTGGCGGACGGCGTATCAGAACTGGCGGACGGCGTATCAGAACTGGCGGATGGCACATCGGAACTGGCGGACGGCGCATCGGAACTGGTTTTTGCAAGCGGGGAGATGCCGGAAGCCGGAAGGGACGAAGTGAAACAGCTTCTGGCATCGTATCAGGAAACAGAAGCGCAAATCGAGATGATTTTTGCGCGCGGAACGCAGAAAACAGAATCCGGGACACAGTCTTTTGAGATAACAAAAAATATGCTGCTGGAAAAGGCAGAAGAATATAAAGAGCGGTTTTATCATGCTATGCGCAGGCTGCAGGGAGAAAACGAGGCGAAGGCGGCGCCGGATGCAGAGGGAATTTCTCAGAAAGAAGATGTATCCGGGACAGAGACGGATTCGGATGCGGAGGTGTTTACAGACGCGGAGTTAAAGCTTTTGCTTTCGAAGGCGCAGACGGTATCAGATGCCGGGAGTAAGCAGCAGGTGCAGACAGCTTCCGGCGATGGCAGTGAACAGGAAAACGAAGCCCTGGAAACCGCGCAGCGCAGGCTGAACCTGATAGCACTGCGGGAGATTGCCGGACAGTTTTTACTGGAAGACAGCAGCATTCTGCATAAACAGCTCTTGCAGGAAATTTCGCAGCTGTTAGAGAAAGTTCCTCTGACGGCACCGCGGCATTTACAGGATACGGATGCGCTGAAAAAGGAACGGAATCAGGATGAAGTCTGGAATATGCGGCAGTCTGGCAGTCCGGGCCTGGATACGCCGGAAACGTACGGAGCAGTGCTTTCACGCATAACAGCATCAGCCAGCCCGCCGCAGCGGAAGCTGATTTATTTTATGATGGAAAAAGCAGCGGACGAGATGCTGATGGAAATACAGCAGCCGGATGCCGGACGCTCTCTGGAGACTGCGCAGCTTGTACAGATAAAAGAACAGCTGGGCCGGATGGAGGCAAATCCGTATAACGGGGCAGGCGGTACGCAGTTTTGGGAATCGGAAGAAACGGGCCGTAAACTGATACAGCTGCTGCATTCGAAAGACGGCTCAGGAGAAGACATGCTGGGGCAGCGTGTGTACCGTCAGCTGACAGCGTTTTACCGCCAGATGGAAAATGACAGGGAAAGCGGCTGGAATTCCGTCCGGGCAGAATGGCAGCCGCTGTTTCAGCCGCAGGAATGGCAGCTGTTGCAGGCACAGGCCAGACCGTATGGCATGGAACAGACGGACGGTCAGAGACAGTCTGAACAGTACAGCATGGGTCAGGCATCTGTCCAGATACAGGGCAGAGCGCACAGTGCGGGGCAGACAGAAGGCGGGACACAGGGCAGTC